>NZ_BCBG01000038.1:0-52958 GCF_001320485.1 Pseudomonas sp. NBRC 111130 | reverse complement strand
CTTGCCCGCGAAGGGCCGCAAAGCGGCCCCACTCACTCACGGTTCCAAGCCTATGCCGCGCAAGATCACGCAGGTCACCGTCTGCACCGCGCTTTCGAACGCCAGGTCCGACAATGGCTCACCTTCGTTCAGCAACGTCACCTGATAACCAAAATCGGCATAGTGCTGGGTCGAGGCCCAGATCATGTAGAGCAGCGCCGAAGGCTCCACCGGCAGGATGCGCCCTTCCGCCACCCAGCGACGAATCTTGTCTTCCTTGAGCTTCGCCCAAGGCACCAGGCTCTCAGCGAGGTTCACCCCCAGTACAGGCGCCCCATGCAGCATCTCCTCGGCCCAGATCTTCGAGCCCAGCGGCCGTGAACGCGAATGGCCCATCTTGGCGCGGATGTAGCTGGTCAGCACCACCCGCGGGTCTTCGAAGTTCTCGAAGCACAGCGCGTCCTGCTTCCACACATCCAGCAGGTCCTGCAGCACCGCGCGGAACAACTCATCCTTGGTGCTGAAGTAGTAATGCAGGTTGGAACGCGGCAGCTCGGCCTGCTCGGCGATGTCACCCATCGAGGTGGCGCCATAACCCTTTTCGGCGAACACCTTTTCTGCGGCGACGAGGATCTTCTCGATATTGCGACGGCGGATTTCGATCTTGTGGTTGGCCATCAGGCTTGGGCCGTCCACACAGCAAGCTCGTATCCGTCAGGGTCGATGAAATGGAAACGGCGACCACCCGGGAAGGCAAAGGTAGCCCGGCTGATTTTCGATCCGGCGGCCTCGACCCGCTGTTGCGCGCCTTCCAGGTCGTCGGCATAAAGGATGATCAGTGGCCCGCCCGGCCGCACCGCTTCGCCAGTGGTGAAGCCTCCGGTCAAGCGCCCATCGCTGAACTCGGTATAGGTCGGCCCGTAGTCGGTGAAGCGCCAGCCGAACACGCTACCGTAGAAAGCTTTGCTCCGTGCGATGTCGCTGACGTTGAACTCGATGTTGTCGATCTGCCGATCGTGGCCACGAACACTCATGCGTGCTCCTTGCAGAATGGGTTTGCCCTAGTCTACTCCGGGAGTTGACGACGCCCCTAGTCACATCGTGCCCGATCACGCGCCGGGCTTTGTGCCCGGTGCAGGTTCAGCGCCGTGTTGATGATGCCGATGTGGCTGAACGCCTGGGGGAAGTTGCCGAGCATGCGCTTGCCGGCAGGGTCGTACTGCTCGGCCAGCAGGCCGACGTCGTTGCACAGCCCGGTGAGCGTTTCGTACAGCGCCTGGGCCTCGGCCTTGCGCCCCAGCAGCACGTACACATCGGCCAGCCAGAACGAGCACACCAGGAACGTGCCCTCCCCTGGCGTCAGCCCGTCGCTGCAGCTGTCGCTGTCGTAGCGCAACAGCAGGCCGTTCTTCAGCAGGCGTTGCTCGATCTGCACCAGGGTGCGCTGAAAGCGCGGATCCTCGGCCGGCAGGAAGCCGGTCAGGGCGATCTGCAACAGGCTGGCGTCCATCTCGGTAGAGCCATAGGCTTGGACGAAATGCTGGCCGCTGGCATCGAGCCCGCGGGCGCAGACCTCCTGATGAATCTGGTCGGCCACCTGCCGATAGTGACGGCCCTGCTCGCGGCCTTCTTCGGTGGTGTCGGCCAGCCCCGCGGCACGGTCGAAGGCGACCCAGGCCATGACCTTGGAATGGACGAAATGCTGACGGCCTCCGCGCACTTCCCAGATGCCTTCGTCCGGGTCACGCCAGATCCGCTCGACATAGGGCAGGATCAGCCGGGAGATCGCTGCGCTGCGCGGGTGACGCGGCAAACCGCCCTTGATCGCCTGGGCCATGGCATCGGCCAGTTCGCCATAGATGTCCAGCTGCCTCTGCTCGGCAGCCGCGTTGCCCACCCTTACCGGCTGCGAGTGCTCGTAGCCAGCCAGCCAGGGCAAGGTGTATTCCTGCAGGTCACGCTCGCCAGCCAAACCGTACATGATCTGCATCTGTTCAGGGTTGCCAGCCACCGAGCGCAACAACCATTCACGCCAGGCCTGGGCTTCATCGAAGTAGCCAAGGTTCATGAACGCCAGCAACGTCATGGTGGCGTCGCGCAGCCAGCAGAAGCGGTAGTCCCAGTTGCGTTCGTGGCCGATGCGCTCGGGCAGCGAGGTGGTGACCGCTGCGACGATACCGCCGGTGGGCGCATAGGTCATGGCCTTGAGGGTAAGCAGCGATCGGCGCACCAGGCCGGTGTAGGGGCCGACCTCAGGGCAACGGTCGGCGAATGCCTGCCAATGCGCGAGGGCGTATTGCAGCGCCTGGTCGATGTCGCAGTCGGGCTGCACGGGCAAATGCGAAGACTGATGACGCAGGCTGAAGACCTGCCGCTCGCCGGCACCCACGCGAAAACGGGCGGCGGTGTGATGGTCCAGGCCATGGGGCTCCACGCTGCTGCTCAAGATCAGGCGGTCGGGGCCGGCCACCGCACTTAGCGTCAGCGGGTCGAGTTTTTCTACCCAGGGCACACTGCGGCCGTAGTCGAAGCGCAGCACCAGGTCCATTTCGAAGTGGGTTTCACCGGTGACGCCCTCGACGATGCGCACCACCGAATTGACTTCGCCCAGCGGCATGAAGTCGAGCACCCGGGCGCGGCCGCTGGCAGTGACCCAGGTGGTTTCCAGCACCAGGGTGTCACCCAGGTACTGGCGACTGCTGTGTTCGATGGGGTCGGTGGGGGCCAGGCGCCAGCGGCCATTCTCTTCGTTGCCCAGCAATGCAGCGAACACGGCCGGGGCGTCGAAACGCGGCAGGCAGAGCCAGTCGATCGAGCCGTCGCGGCTGACCAGGGCGGCACTGCGGCAGTTGCCGAGCAGGGCGTAGTCTTCGATGTGGGCGGGCATCAAACCTCCTTTTCAAAGCTTGCCTGCCCGGGCCTCTTCGCGGGTAAACCCGCTCCCTCAGGGATATCACTACCTCGCAGCCAGTGATGTACCTGTGGGAGCGGGTTTACCCGGGAAGAGGCCCGAGCAGGCAACAAAGCACTTTCATCCCAGTTTGTGCCACTCGCGCTTGTCGCGGGTCAGCAATTCATTGCCTAGTTCGGGGCCGTCCTGCCCTGCCGGGTACTCATGCACCTCGCCGCCCTGGGCCCAGGCATCGAGAAATGGCTGTACCGCCCGCCAGCCGTTCTCGATGTTGTCGGCCCGCTGGAACAAGGTCTGATCGCCGGTCAGGCAGTCGTAGATCAGCGTTTCATAACCGGTGGCCGGGGTCATCTTGAAAAAGTCCTTGTAGGCAAAGCCCAGCTCGATGTTCTCCATCACCAGCTCCGGCCCCGGCCGCTTGGCCTGCAGGTCGAACCACATGCCTTCGTTGGGCTGGATCTGGATCTTCAGGTAGTTGGGCTTGGGCCGCTCCAGCTCCGACTCGCGAAACTGCGCGTAGGGCGCGGGCTTGAAGCAGATGGCGATCTCGGTGTCGCGCACGCTCATGCGCTTGCCAGTGCGCAGGTAGAACGGCACCCCGGCCCAGCGCCAGTTGTCGATCATCACCTTGAGCGCCACGTAGGTTTCGGTCTGGCTGTCGGCAGCGACGTTGTTTTCCTGCCGATAGCCCGGCAGCTGTTTGCGGCCCTGCTTGCCCGCCGTGTACTGGCCACGCACCGAGTTCTTCAGGGCCATTTTTGCCGACCAGGGGCGGATGGCACCGATCACCTTGGCCTTCTCGCCTCGCACCGCGTCGGCGGCAAACGCCGCCGGTGGCTCCATGGCCACCATTGCCAGCAGCTGGAACAGGTGGTTGGGCACCATGTCGCGCAGCGCGCCGGTGTTGTCATAGAACGCGCCGCGGGTTTCCACACCGACTGTCTCGGCGGCAGTGATCTGCACATGGTCGATGTAGTGGTTGTTCCAGAACGACTCGAACAGGCCATTGGAGAAGCGGCTGACAAGAATGTTCTGCACCGTTTCCTTGCCCAGGTAATGGTCGATACGGTAGATCTGCCGCTCGCTCATCACGTTCAACAGGCAGGCATTGAGCGCCTCGGCACTGGCCAGGTCGGTGCCGAAAGGCTTCTCCACCACCACACGCCGGAAGCCACCGGCCGACTCGTCGAGCAGCCCGGCGTCGCCCAGGCGCTGAGCCACCTCCGGGAAGAAACGTGGCGAAGTGGCCAGATAGAAAATGGCATTGCCGTGGCTGGTTTTTTCGATGCGCTTGGTCAACGCCGCATAGGTCGCTGGGTCAAGGAAGTCGCCGGTCTGGTAGTCCAGGCGCTTGGCCAGCCGCGCCCAGAGCTTTTCGTCGAGGCACTTGGCAGCGCCCTCGCCGCCTTTGTCGCGCGCCTGCATGAAGGCATGCAGGCGCTCGGCGAATTCAGCGGCCGTGGCCGGGTTGTGGTCGACGCCGACGATGCGCAGGTTGCGGTCCAGCAAACCGTCACGGCTGAGGTTGTAAAGCGCCGGCATCAGCAGGCGCTTGACCAGGTCACCGTTGGCGCCAAACAGGAACAGCGTGCAGGGCGGAGCAGCAGGTATGGTCTGTTGGGTCATCAGTCTTTTTTCTCGACGTGGCCACCGAAGCCCAGGCGCATGGCCGACAGGATCTTGTCGCCATAGGTGCCCTGCTGCTGGCGCGAGCGGAAGCGGGCGAACAGCGCACTGGACAGCACCGGTACCGGCACCGCCTGTTCGACGGCGGCGTCGATGGTCCAGCGGCCTTCGCCACTGTCGGACACCGAGCCACTGAACTGCGCAAGCGTCGGGTCGGCCACCAGCGCATCGGCAGTGAGGTCAAGCAACCAGGAGGTGACCACGCTGCCACGGCGCCACACTTCGGCGATCTCGGCCACGTTCAGGTCGAAGCGCTGGTCTTCCGGCAGCTCGGTGCCGCCTTTGCTGCGCAGCAGGTCGAAGCCTTCGGCATAGGCCTGCATCAGGCCGTACTCGATACCGTTGTGCACCATCTTCACATAGTGCCCTGCGCCAGGCGGGCCGGCATGAATATAGCCGTGCTCGGCACGTTCGTGCTCACCGCTGCGGCCGTGGGTACGCGGAATGTCGCCGACGCCCGGGGCCAGTGCCCTGAACAGCGGCTCAAGGCGCTCGAACACCGCCTTCTCGCCACCGATCATCATGCAGTAGCCGCGGTCCAGGCCCCACACACCGCCAGAGGTGCCGATATCCAGGTAATGCAGCCCACGCTTGCCAAGTTCGGCCGCTCGGCGCATGTCATCCTTATAGAACGTGTTGCCCCCGTCGATGATGGCATCGCCCGGTTCCAGCAGCTCGGCCAGCTGGGCGATGGTCTGCTCGGTAGCCTCGCCGGCTGGCAGCATCACCCACACCGCCCGTGGCGCCTTGAGTTTCTGCACCAGTGCGCCAAGGTCGTGGGCACCTTGGGCGCCTTCGCCTTCCAGCCCGACCACGGCTTCACGGTTTCGGTCATGGACCACGGTGCGGTGGCCGGCGCGCATCAGCCGCCTTGCAATATTGCCGCCCATGCGGCCCAGCCCGACGATTCCCAATTGCATGAGCCGATGCTCCCCTTACCAGATAAATGACAACCACAGTTCAACTTTTCAGATTAGTCCAGCACGGCGCCTGAGGGTTCAGCGACGAACGGCGTGACAACGTTAAACAAAAAAGTTCCCTTAGGCGGAGAAAGAATTCAGAATGCGCGCCGCGTGAAGCGACTACGCTTTAACTGTCACCAGCCAAAACCGCGAGGTGTGCCATGGGTACCTTGATGCCTGCTACTCCAACCCAGACCCTCTATGTCTCCGTGCGCCGCGACGAGCTGCGCCAGTTGAAGGACGAACGTGACCAGCTGCGCCAGCAGGTCGCTCAATTGCACATGCTGCTGGAACAGGCACGTAGCGACGACGGCAAAACCGTCGGCTTCTGATTCATCCCCCCTCTCCTGGTGGGAGCTTCGCGCTCCCACAGCGCTGTAACCCCGCCCCATTCTGGTGCGCGACACGTTGATCAGTCACCTGATGGCGCACGCGTGAGCCAGCTCTGCCCCACCCTCGAACACCCCTGTTCATATCCGGTCACACTCGCCAACGTTTGCGTCTATCTCGGTCATAACCGAAGTGACCAATGGGTCACCTTTTTATCGCCCGCTCTCCTACACTCAGGTTTCGGCCCGCCATTTGCTCAGAGGAAGAGCGACGTAAAAAAGTCGAACTTTTGGAAATGGTGGCGGGTCAGCAACTAAGTAGGCCAATCGCAAAGGACTTCCTTCGCACGGCCCGCCTACCCCAACCAGTCCAAGCGCCTTCGGCCGGAATGCCGATCGCGTTGTGCCTGCACGCACGGCTTCGGGGCATGGATAGCATCACGCAATTGCCGAATCAGAGAGAACCGCACGAGATAACACCAAGGGTGCCAGCACCCTGCCAACACTTAGGGACGGAGAGAAGTATGATCAGTGCCGCTGTCGAGCCTCACGTAGAGTCATTCAAACCGGACAACCGCGAGCCGCTTACCCCGGATTTCGCCAAGACAGGCACGGCACCCGGCGCCCAACGCCAGCACAACCCCAACAAGCGCAAGATCCTGTTCGTCACCTCGGAAATCGCCGACCTGGTCAAGACCGGCGGCCTCGGCGACGTTTCCGCAGCACTGCCACGCGCCCTGGCGCACTTGCATGATGTCCGCGTGTTGATCCCGGGTTACCCGCAGGTGGTGGAAAGCGACAATCCCATCCACATCGTCGGCGAGCTCGGCGGCCACGCTGCCCTGCCGCCTTGCAAGATCGGCCGCATGGACATGGCCGACGGCTTGGTCATCTATGTGCTGATCTGCCCCGAGCTGTACCAGCGCGACGGCACCCCTTACGGCGCCAACAACGGTCGCGACTGGCCGGACAACCACATCCGTTTCGCCCGCCTGGGCCTGGCCGCGGCGGAGATCGCCGCCGGCGAAGGCATGATCCACTGGAAGCCAGAAGTGGTGCATGCCCACGACTGGCCCGCAGGCCTGGCACCGGCCTACATGCACTGGCGCGGGCTGGACACACCGACCCTGTTCACCATTCACAACCTGGCCTATCAGGGCGTCTACAGTCGCGGCTGCAGCCCGGAGCTGGCGATACCCGACCATGCCATGCAGCAAGAAGGCATGGAGTTCTACGGCAAGCTGTCGTTCCTCAAGGCCGGCCTTGCCTACTCCAGCCACATCACCACGGTCAGCGCCACCTACGCCCAGGAGATCACTACCCCGGAATTTGGCTGTGGGCTCGATGGCTTCCTGGCCAGCAAGGCCCAGCAAGGCCTGCTCGGCGGCATCCCCAATGGCATCGACGAAAGCTGGGACTCGGCCACCGACAAGCACCTGGAGCACAACTTCAGCATCAACGACTGGGAAGGCAAGGCACGCAACACCGACGCCGTGCGCAAGCTGTTCGGGCTGCAACCTTCCGAAGGGCCGCTGTTTGCCGTCGTTTCGCGGCTGGTCTACCAGAAAGGCCTGGACCTGACCCTCGGCGTTGCCGACTACATCGTCGAGCAAGGCGGGCAGATTGCGATCATCGGCCGCGGTGAGCCGGAAGAGGAACAGGCCATGCGCGAGCTGGCCCTGCGCTACCCTGGTCGCATCGGGGTACGCATCGGTTTCAACGAAACCGACGCCAGGCGCATGTTCGCGGGCAGCGACTTCCTGCTGATGCCTTCGCGCTACGAGCCTTGCGGCCTGAGCCAGATGTACGCGCAGCGCTTCGGTTCACTCCCGGTGGCACGCAACACCGGCGGCCTGGCCGACACCATCGAGAACGGCGTTACCGGTTTCCTGTTCGATGAATCGACCGTCGACAGTTACCGTGAAGCACTGAGCCGTGCCTTCTATACCTACGGCAAGAAGGACCTGCTCAATGCCATGCGCTGCCTGTCGATGACCCAGCCGTTCAACTGGTGCCAGGCGGTGGAACCCTACGCGCGCCTGTATGAGGACCTGGTCAAGCAGGCCCACCTGAGCCACTACTGAGCGGGGTTAGAAGATGCACAGACATGGCGCACACCTGATGGACGCCACGTCGGCGCGCTTCGCCCTGTGGGCGCCCGATGCGCGCAGCGTGAGCTTGGAACTGGAACAGCAGCCCGCGATCGAGCTGCTGCCCGAAGACGGCGGCTGGTACACCGGGGTTGCCCCGTGCCGGGCCGGTGACCGTTATCACTATCGTATCGACGGCGAGCTGCAAGTGCCTGACCCGGCGTCGCGCTACCAACCCGAAGGGGTGCACGGGCCGAGCCAGGTCGTGGATGTCGGCGCCTTCGACTGGCAGCACCCCTGGCAGGGCCGGCCCTGGCACGAAGCGGTGATCCAGGAACTGCACGTCGGCGTGCTCGAGGGCTACCAGGGGGTCGCCCGGCGGCTGCCGAGGCTGGCCGAACTGGGCATCAGCGCCATCGAGCTGATGCCCCTGGGGCAGTTCCCCGGTGACCGTAACTGGGGCTACGACGGTGTATTGCCCTATGCGCCGCAGCACAGCTATGGCAGCCCGGAGCAGCTGTGCGCGCTGGTCGATCAGGCCCATGGCCACGGGCTGATGGTGATGATCGATGTGGTCTACAACCACTTCGGCCCGGACGGCAACTACCTGCACCAGTACGCCAGCCCGTTCTTCAGGGAAGACCGCCAGACGCCCTGGGGCGACGCCATCGATTTCCGCCGCCCAGAGGTGCGCGAGTACTTCATCCAGAACGCCCTGATGTGGCTGTGCGATTACCGCTGCGATGGCCTGCGCCTGGACGCGGTGCACGCCATCGACCAGCCCGACTTCCTGGTGGAACTGGCGCAACGCGTGCGCGCGGCGGTGGAACCGGGCCGGCATGTGTGGCTGGTGCTGGAGAACGAGCACAACCAGGCCTCGCTGCTGCAACAGGGCTTCGATGCCCAGTGGAACGACGATGGCCACAATGCCTTGCACGTCCTGTTGACCGGGGAAACCGAAGGTTACTACGCCGATTACCAGGAAAAACCCATCGAAAAACTGGCTCGCTGCCTGTCCGAAGGCTTCGTCTTCCAAGGTCAGGCCAACCGCCACGGTACGCCCCGCGGTGAACCCAGCGGGCACCTGGAACCCTCTTCGTTCGTGTTGTTCCTGCAGAACCATGACCAGATCGGCAATCGCGCTTTGGGCGAACGCCTGACTCGCCTGTGCTCGCCAGCGGCCTTGCGTGCCGCCACCGGCCTGCTGCTGCTGGCGCCGATGATTCCGCTGCTGTTCATGGGCGATGAAGATGGCAGTTGCCAGCCGTTCCTGTTCTTCACCGACTTCCACGACGAGCTGGCCGATGCCGTGCGCGAGGGCCGGCGCGGCGAGTTCGCCCACTTCAAGGCGTTTGCCGACCCCGAGCAACGCGAACACATACCCGACCCCAACGCCGAGCAGACCTTCCAGGCATCGCGGCCGCAAAGCAAGCAGGTCCTTGCCGGCTGGCACGGCCTGTATCAGCAGCTGCTCGACGTGCGCCAGCGCCATGTCATCCCACACCTGCCCGGCAGCCGTGCATTGGGCGCCGTGGTGCTGGGTGATCAGGCCCTGACCGCACGCTGGCGCCTGGGCGATGGCCGTATCCTGCGCATCGACCTTAACCTGGCCGCGACGCCGCAGGTCGTTGAACTGCCCGCCGCGCAATGGCGCCTGTTCGACAGCAGCGACACCCGCCACCCCGATACCGCGCTGTCCGCCTACAGCTGCGTGGTCAGCCTGCTTCCACCTGGCCAGGAGCGCCCATGAGCGAAACCGCCCTGCACCGACTGGCCGCCCGCGTAGGGCTGGCCCGCGACTGGATCGACGCCAACAACCGGCCGCAGCAGGTCAGCGACGAGGTCCTGCGCAAGGTCCTCGACGGCTTGGGCCACGCTGCTGACGACGAGCCTGCCATCCTCGCCAGCCTGCGCGCAGTGGAAGCCGCCGAAGACGCCGAGCACCTGCCCCCGCTGATCACTGCCGAGCTTGACCAACCGCTGCCCCTGGGGCGCTACTTTCCGCCAGGCAGCGCCGTGCGCTGCACCCTGGAAAGCAACCGCCTGCAGTACCTGACCCTCGATGCCCAGGGCAACCTGCCCGGCGGCTTGCCGGTGGGTTATCACCTGCTGCAGGTCAACGACCGCAGCTTCACCGTCGCCGTGGCACCGCCGCGTTGCTGGAGTTTGGCTGACGTCGTCAGCGAACCACCGCCGCGCTGCTGGGGCCTGGCCGTGCAGCTTTACAGCCTGCGCCGCCCAGGCGACGGCGGATATGGCGATTGCCTGGCGCTGGAGCAGCTGGCACGCAGTGCCGCCGAACGCGGCGCCGACGCCCTGGCGATCAGCCCCATCCATGCCCTGTCAGCCATCGACCAGCAACACTACAGCCCCTACTCGCCGTCCAGCCGCCTGCTGCTCAATACCTTGTATGCCAGCCCCGCCGCGCTGCTGGGCGAGCGCGCCGTGCGCATGGCGATCGAGGCCTGCGGCCTGGAACAAGTACTCGAAGACCTGGAACAACGCCCACTGGTCGACTGGCCCCGCGCCGCCGACGCCCGCCTGCGGCTACTCGAAGCGCTGTACCTGGACTTCAGCCAGGCCGACCACCCGTTGCGCAAAGACTTCGACAGCTTCCGTGAGGCCCGTGGCCAGGCCTTGGAACACCACTGCCGCTTCGAAGTGCTGCAGGCGCATGCCGTCGAGCATGGCCTGGGCGCCGACTGGCGCAACTGGCCCAGCGCCTGGCACGACCCGTACCACCCGGAAGTCGAAGCCTTTGCCAACGCGTATCCGGCCAAGATCGAATTCCACGCGTTCTGCCAGTGGTTGACCGAACGCAGCCTGCAACGCGCCCAGCACGCCGCACGCAGCAATGGCATGGCCATCGGCCTGATCGCCGACCTGGCCGTCGGTGCCGATGGCGCCGGCAGCCAGGCCTGGAGCCGCCAGGACGAGCTGCTGGCCAACCTCAAGGTCGGCGCGCCACCCGATATTCTCAACCGCTCGGGCCAGGACTGGGGCATTTGCGCCTTCTCTCCCGAAGGCCTCAAGCGCAACGGCTACCGCGCCTTCATCGAGATGCTGCGCGCCAACCTGGCCCATGCCGGCGGCCTGCGCATCGACCATGTGATGGGGCTGCGCCGGCTGTGGCTGATCCCGCGTGGCTGCGAGCCCGACCAGGGCGCCTACCTCGAATACCCGGTGCAAGACCTGCTGCGCCTGCTGGCCCTGGAGTCGGTACGCCACCAGGCGATCATTCTGGGTGAAGACCTCGGCACCGTGCCCGAGGGCCTGCGCGAGCAACTGGCGGCCAAGGCCATACTGGGCATGCGCGTGCTGCCGTTCGAACAGACCCAGCCCGGCCATTTCAAACCGATCCTCGACTGGCCGGACGATGCCCTGGCCACCACCGGTACTCATGACCTGGCGCCACTGGCCGGCTGGCTGCAAAGCCGCGACATCGACTGGAGCCAGCGCCTGAACCTGATCGACGCCGCCACCGAACTGCACTGGCGCCACGATCGGCAAAAGGAACGCGAAGGCCTGCGCCGCACGCTGGAAGCGAACTATGGCCCGCAATCGGACAATGACGCGCTGATCGATGCCGCCATCCGCTACGTCGGCCACACCCGCGCCCCGTTGGTGCTGATCCCACTGGAAGACCTGCTGGGCAGTGACGAGCAGCCCAACCTGCCCGGCACCACCAGCGGCCACCCCAACTGGCGCCGGCGCTTCGCCGCTCCGGTGCACGAACTACTCGACGACGAAGACGCCGCACGGCGCCTTGAACTGCTGGCCCAGGCCCGCGAACAAGCCTGGGAGCGTGACCGATGAAACCACTGACCGCGACGCTACGCCTGCAATTTCACAGCGACTTCAGCCTCGATGACGCGGTGCCACTGGTGCCGTACTTCGCCCGGCTGGGCATCAGCCACCTGTACGCCTCGCCGATCCTCAAGGCCCGCGCCGGCTCGCGCCACGGTTACGACGTGGTCGACCCGACTTGCGTCAACCCCGAACTGGGTGGCGAGGCTGCGTTGCAACGGCTGGTGGCTGCGCTGCGCCAGCATGGCATGGGGCTGATCCTCGATACCGTGTCCAACCACATGGCCGTGGGCGGCGCCGACAACCCGTGGTGGCAGAGCCTGCTGGCCTGGGGCCGGCGCAGCCCCTACGCGGAGTTCTTCGACATTCAGTGGCACTCCAGCGACCCGCTGCTGGCCGGGCAGTTGCTGCTGCCGTTTCTCGGCAGCGACTACGGCGTGGCGCTGAAGAACGGCGACATCCCGCTGCAATTCGACGCGCAGTCCGGCGTGCTGCAGATCGCCCACTATCACCATCGCTTCCCGATCTGCCCGCTGGACTACGGCTGGATCCTCGCACAGAGCCCCGAGCCGGCACTCAAGGCCCTGGCGGAGCATTTCACCGCCTTGCGCGAATCCCCCGAACCCGTGGCGAACGCCTTGCCACTGCACGCCGAACTGGCGCGCCTGGTGGGCGAAGGCGCGGACCTGGAGTCGGCCCTGATCGCCTTCGACAGCCGCAGCGAAAACGGCTTCAAGCGCCTGCACCTGTTGCTCGAACGCCAGACCTACCGCCTCGCCAGCTGGCGCACTGCCGCCGATGACATCAACTGGCGGCGCTTCTTCGACATCAACGAACTGGGCGGCCTGCGGGTGGAGCGTAGTGCGGTGTTCGAAGCCACCCACGCCAAACTGTTCGAACTGATCGAGCGCGGCCTGGTGGACGGCCTGCGCATCGACCATATCGACGGCCTGGCCGACCCGCGCGGCTATTGCCGCAAGCTGCGCCGCCGGGTCGACAGCCTGCTCGCCAGGCGCCCGCTGCAGGCTGCGCTGGAACACTTCCCGATCTACGTGGAAAAGATCCTCGGCACCGACGAACACCTGCACCGCGACTGGCTGACCGACGGCACCACCGGCTACGAGTTCATGAACCAGGTCTCGCTGCTGCAACACGACCCGGCCGGTGAAGCGCCGCTGACCGAGTTGTGGGCTACGGTCAGCGAGCGCCCCGCGTTCCCCGAGGAAGTGCGGCTGGCGCGCCATCTGGTGCTCAATGCCAGCCTCGCCGGCGATTGCGAATCCGTCGCCCAGGCGTTGTTGCAGGTCGCCCGTGACGACCTGATGACCCGCGACCTGACCTTGGGCGCGATTCGCCGCGCGCTGCAAGCGCTGGTTGCGCATTACCCGGTGTATCGCACCTACTTCAATGCCTGCGGGCGCCCGGCCGAGGACGAACGCTTCTTCCAGCAGGCCCTGGCCAATGCCCGCCAGGACCTTGGCGAAGCCGACTGGCCGTTGCTCGACCAGCTCGAGCAATGGCTCGGTGGCCAACCCTGGCGCCAGCTGCCACCGGGCCGCCCACGCAAGCACCTGCGCCATGCCTGCGTGCGCTTTCAGCAGCTCACCGCACCCAGTGCCGCCAAGGCTGTGGAAGACACCGCCTTCTACCGCTCGGCACGGCTGCTGTCGCGCAACGATGTCGGCTTCGAGGCCGAGCGCTTCAGCGCAGGCGTCGAGCATTTCCATAACGAGGCTCAGCGCCGCCTGCGCGACTTCCCCGACAACCTGCTGGCCACCGCCACCCATGACCACAAGCGCGGCGAGGACAGCCGTGCTCGCCTGGCCGTGCTGAGCGAGCGTGGGCCCTGGTTGGCCAGCCGCGTGGAACACTGGCGCGAGCTGGCCGCGCCGCTGCGCGAGCAACTGGATGAGGGCGTGGCCCCCAGCCCCGGCGACGAGCTGTTGCTGTGGCAGACGTTGCTGGGTAGCTGGCCACTCGCGCTTGACCTGCAGGATGACAAGGCACTGCGCCAGTACGCCGAACGTATCCGCCAATGGCAGCAGAAGGCCCTGCGCGAAGCCAAGCTGCGCAGCAGCTGGAGCGCGCCCAACGAAGCCTATGAAGCGGCCTGCGCCGCCTATGTCGACGGCTTGCTGCTGGGCCGGGAAAACCAGCAGTTGCGCCAGTCACTGGCCGATGCTGCACAGCTGATCGCCTGCCCCGGCGCGCTCAACGGCCTGGTCCAGAGCCTGCTGCGCATGACCGTGCCGGGCGTGCCCGACTTGTACCAGGGCAACGAATACTGGGATTTCAGCCTGGTCGACCCGGATAACCGCCGCGCCGTGGACTACGCTTGCAGGCGTCGCACCCTGGACGATACCAGCGCGCCCGGCGAGCTGCTGGCGCACTGGCGTGACGGCCGCATCAAGCAGGCGCTGATCGCCCGGGTGCTGGACTGCCGCCAGGCCCACGCCGAGCTGTTCCGACGCGGGGCCTACCTGCCGCTGCAGGTGCAGGGCCGGCATGCCGATCAGGTCATTGCCTTCGCCCGCCTGGGTGAAGGCCAACGCGCCATTGTCGTCGCCCCGCGCCTGGCCTGCGGCTTGCTCGGCGGCGCCAGTACACCGTTGATCCCGGCACAGAACTGGGACGATACCCGAGTGATCCTGCCGTTTGCCTTGTCGCCTGCCACTTGGACTGGACTTTTCGGCGGCGCCGCTGTCAGCCCTACAAGGGAGCTGATGTTGAGCGCGGTCTTGGCCCAATTCCCAGTCAACTTGTTGATTGAACATGCATAGCATTCAGGAGCGTCGTGATGAGTGTCGAAGAAAAACGAGTACGTGAATTCGCTTATCAGATCTGGGAATCGGAGGGTAAGCCGGAGGGTCAGGAGGAACGCCACTGGGACATGGCACGCAAGCTTGCCGAAGCCGAAGCGCTGGCCCCCAAGGCGACACCGCGCAAGCGGGCGCCGGCCAAGCCCAAGGTAGCAGCTGAACCGAAGGCTGCGGCGTTGCCTGGGGCCAGCAAACCGGTGGCTGCCAAGAAGCCTCGCGCGGTGAAAAAGCCAACTGCTGGTTAAGCCCGTGCCGGCCCTTTCGCGGCTAAAGCCGCTACCACAGGTTCTCCACTGCCCTTGAGGGCAATGCAGTTGCTGTGGGAGCGGCTTGAGCCGCGAAGAGGCCACTGCCGGACTGCGCAACATACCCTCCACAACGGCCAATCGAGGATTGCCATGAGCCCGCGCACCCCAAAGAAAACCCGCTCCGTCGCCCCAACGCGCATCCGCGAAGGCCTGCCCTTCCCCCTCGGCGCGACCTGGGACGGCCTGGGGGTCAATTTCGCCCTGTTTTCGGCCAATGCCACCAAGGTCGAGTTGTGCCTGTTCGACTCCACCGGCGAGCAGGAGCTCGAGCGCATCGAGCTGCCCGAGTACACCGACGAGATCTACCATGGCTACTTGCCTGATGCGCATCCCGGACTGGTCTACGGTTACCGCGTATACGGCCCCTACGAGCCGGAAAACGGCCACCGCTTCAACCCGAACAAATTGCTGATCGACCCCTATGCCAAGCAATTGGTCGGCAGCCTGAAATGGTCCGAGGCGCTGTTCGGTTACACCATTGGCCACCCGGATGGCGACCTGTCGTTCGACGAACGCGACAGTGCGCCTTTCGTGCCCAAGTGCAAGGTCATCGACCCGGCCTTCACCTGGGGCCGCGACCAGCGCGTGCAGGTCCCTTGGGAGCGCACGATCATCTATGAAGCCCACACCCGCGGCATCAGCATGCGCCACCCTGCCGTGCCGGAAGAGCTGCGTGGCACCTTCGCCGGCCTTGCCAACGACGAACTGCTCAAGCACATCAAGGACCTGGGCGTGTCGAGCATCGAGCTGCTGCCGATCCATGCCTTCGTCAACGACCAGCATTTGCTGGACAAGGGCCTGAACAATTACTGGGGCTACAACAGCATCGCCTTCTTCGCACCGCACCCGAGCTACCTGGCCAGCGGCAAGATTGCCGAGTTCAAGGAGATGGTCGCACACCTGCATGACGCAGGCCTGGAAGTGATCCTCGACGTGGTCTACAACCACACCGCCGAAGGCAACGAACGCGGCCCGACCCTGTCGATGCGTGGCATCGACAACGCCTCTTACTACCGCCTGATGCCCGACGACAAGCGCTACTACATCAACGATTCCGGCACCGGCAACACCCTCGACCTCAGCCACCCCTGCGTACTGCAGCTGGTCACCGACTCGCTGCGCTACTGGGCGGGCGAAATGCATGTAGACGGCTTCCGCTTCGACCTGGCGACCATCCTTGGCCGCTATCACGACGGCTACAGCGAGCGTCACGGCTTCCTTGTCGCCTGCCGCCAGGACCCGATGCTCAGCCAGGTCAAGCTGATCGCCGAACCCTGGGACTGCGGCCCAGGTGGCTATCAGGTCGGCAATTTCGCGCCGGGCTGGGCCGAGTGGAACGACCGCTTCCGTGACACGGCACGGGCCTTCTGGAAGGGCGACGAAGGCCAGCTGGCCGATTTCGCCGCACGTATCACCGCTTCAGGCGACCTGTTCAACAACCGCGGGCGGCGGCCGTATTCCTCGGTCAACTTCATCACCGCCCACGATGGCTTCACCCTGCGCGACCTGGTGTCGTACAACGGCAAGCACAACGAAGACAACGACGAGAACAACCAGGACGGCACCGACAACAACCTGTCGTGGAACTGTGGCGCCGAAGGCCCGACCGACGACCCTGAAATCAACGCTCTGCGCATGCGCCAGATGCGCAACTTCTTCGCCACGTTGCTATTGGCCCAGGGTACGCCAATGATCGTCGCCGGTGATGAATTCAGCCGCACCCAGCATGGCAACAACAACGCCTATTGCCAGGACAGCGAGATCGGCTGGGTCAACTGGGACCTGGATGACGAAGGCAAGCAACTGCTGGCCTTCGTCAAGCGTCTGACCCGCCTGCGCCTGGCCTACCCGGTGCTGCGCCGCTCGCGCTTCCTGGTCGGCGATTACAACGAAGCGATCGGGGTCAAGGACGTGACCTGGCTGGCGCCCGATGGCAACGAGATGAGCGTGGAGCAGTGGGAAGACCCGCACGGCCGTTGCCTGGGCATGCTGATCGATGGTCGCGCGCAGGTCAGTGGTATTGCCCGGCCTGGGTCTGAGGCGACCATGCTGTTGATCGTCAATGCGCACCACGATGTGGTGCCATTCTTGCTGCCGGCGGTTCCGGAAGGTGACTACTGGAGCTGCCTGATCGACACCGACCGGCCGGAGCTGCGCAAGCCGCAGCATGTGCAGTTCGACAGTACCTTTGAGGTCAAGGGGCGGTCGTTGCTGCTGTTGGCATTGCAGCGCGAGGAAGACTGAACCCACCAGGCGGCTGTAGGAGCGGCCTTGTGTCGCGAAAGGGCTGCGAAGCGGCCCCAGGATTTGAGCTGCGCAGCAGAAATTGCCGGGGCTGCTGCGCAGCCCTGTCGCGACACAAGGCCGCTCCTACAGGTGCGCAACCCGCATGAAGGAGTCACCGTGAACCTCGAAGCCGGCAACCCAGGTTTCGCCAGCACCCGCCAGGCCCCTCCCGTGAAACGCCTGCGGGTGCTGACGGTGAACACCCACAAGGGCTTCACCGCCTTCAACCGGCGCTTCATCCTGCCTGAGCTGCGCGAGGCGGTGCGCAGCACCCAGGCCGACGTCGTGTTCCTCCAGGAAGTGCTCGGCAGCCACGACCGCCATGCCGCGCGCTACCCCGGCTGGCCGCAGACCTCGCAGTACGAATTCCTTGCCGACAGCATGTGGAGCGACTTCGCCTATGGCCGCAACGCGGTCTACCCCGACGGCCACCACGGCAATGCGCTGCTGTCCAAGTACCCGATCATCGAGCACCGCAACCTCGACGTGTCGATCACCGGCCCCGAGCGGCGCGGCCTGCTGCACTGCATCCTCGACGTCCCCGGCCAGCACAACGTGCATGCCATCTGCGTGCACCTGTCATTGCTGGAAAACCATCGACAGAAGCAGCTCAAGCTGCTGCGTCAGTTGCTTGATTCCTTGCCTGCCGAGGCACCGGTGATCATTGCCGGCGATTTCAATGACTGGAAGTCCCACGGCAACCGCACCCTTGGCCTGCAGCGCGACCTGCACGAGGCCTTCGAACGCCACCATGGCCACCTCGCCCGTACCTACCCGGCGCGCCTGCCCCTGCTGCGCCTGGATCGCATCTACCTGCGCAATGCCGATAGCCATGCGCCGCAGATACTGGGGCACAAACCTTGGACGCACCTCTCCGACCACTTGCCACTGGCCGTAGAGGTCAGGCTGTAACAATGATTCGGCATAGCCAGTGCAGCAGAAATAGCGATCATCGCTATATATGGAAAGTTAATTATTTCAATCAATGACTTACTGCTGAACACAGGGTTTGAACAGACATTTCACGTTTTCTTGACGCAAGCGCCTGTCTCTCCTTAGCTGAACACTATCACTAGATGTAAGAACTCGCGCCGGGCCTCTAGCTCGCGCCTTTGTGCGCGCTCGTGAACGCCGGCGTGCTGGTTTTTGTCGCCCTCTGTTTTTGACGTACAGCTCGTGACAACAGGCCAGGTCCTTGGGCTTCACACCAAAAAAAACAGAGGAGATCCGCCATGAAAAGAACCTCGAATCCCTTGCGCTTCGAACCTATTTTCTATGCGGTTTCCACGTCGATGCTTCTGGCAACCCCAGTGGAAACTTTCGCGTTCGAACTGCAGGAAGATCCGATCTCGCCCAGCTACTTGCAACAAACGACGGTGCCGACGTTGTCGCTAGACCCGGTCACCGCCAGCGGCCTGAACATGGGGACACTGAACGCCTTCAGCGAGAAAATGGGCGAACGCCACAACCTGTCGGCCCCCGAGCGGGCAGGCGGCCAGTGGGCACAGTTCTTCCCTGGCACCATGCCTCGGCCTGGGGCGCGAGCGCCAGAGCAACTGGAAGCGCCCAGCCAGCAATTGATGATCGGCCCGGACCTGTTCGTGCGTGAAACCGCCGATGGCAATGTCCACCGTGCGGGGATTTTCGTCGGCCATAACAACCTGCAAAGCAGCTTCAATGGCGTACGGCCGTTGCTGGGTGACAAGCAGCGCAACGCAGTCAACCTCAGTGGCGAAAGCCTGGGGGTATTCTGGAGCATGACCCATGAGCGAGGCTGGCACCTGGATGCCGTGGCCATGGGCTCACGCATCGAGGTGATGGGCCGCGGCGACAGTGGCCAACGCCTGAATGACAGTGGCCATGCGATGACTTTTTCGATTGAAGGCGGTTACCCGATCGGCCTGGGTGGCGGCTGGGTGATCGAGCCCCAGGCGCAATTGATCAACCAGCAGTTCTTCCCGGGTAACCAGGTGCAGGCGGAGACCTTGCAGGCCTTCGACAGCCAGCCGAGCTGGAGCGGCCGGGTCGGTGCCAAGCTGTCCGGGCGCTACGACGTGAAAGGCATGCCGATCGAGCCCTATGTGCGAACCAACGTCTGGTATGACTTCAACGACGCCAGCGATGTCAAGCTGGACCAGGTCGACAAGATCTCCAGCTCGCGATACTCGACCACGGTAGAACTGGGCTTGGGCCTGGTGGCACGGGTGACACCCAAGGTGGCGCTGTTCGTCAGTGCCGACTACAGCAGTGATGTGGATGGCAACGACCTCAATGGGCTGATAGGCAGCCTTGGGGTGCGGATGCGGTGGTAGGCAGGTCTGGCCTCTTCGCGGGTGAACCCGCGAAGAGGCCAGTACGGGCAATAAATCAGGCCGGCTTCATCACCAGAACGCCAAGCGGTGGCAAGTTCAGTGCCAGTGACAGTGGCTGCCCATGGCTGGCCACCTGATCACTCGCCACCGCCCCCAGGTTGCCCACGTTCGACCCGGCATACAGCTCGGCATCGCTGTTCAGCAACTCCTGCCAACGCTCGCCAAATGGCACACCAATCCGGTAACCCTCGCGCGGCACCGGGGTGAAGTTGGCCACCACCAGCAATGGCTCACCCTGGCTGCTCCAGCGCAGCCAGGCGTACACGCTGTTGTGCGCGTCATCGCCGATCAGCCACTGGAAACCCTGGGGCTGGCAGTCCTGTTCATGCAGTGCCGGCAGCTCGCGATACAAGCGGTTGAGGTCGCCTACCAGGCGCTGCACGCCCTGGTGCTCAGGATATTGCAGCAGGTACCAGTCCAGTTGGTGGTCATGGTTCCACTCGCGCCACTGGCCGAACTCGCAGCCCATGAACAGCAGCTTCTTGCCCGGGTGGGTCCACATGAAGGTCAGGTAGGCGCGCAGGTTGGCGAACTTCTGCCAGCGGTCGCCTGGCATCTTGTCGATCAGCGAGTGCTTGCCGTGCACCACCTCGTCGTGAGAGATCGGCAGGATGAAGTGTTCGGAATAGGCATAGATCAGGCCGAAGCTCATCTCATTGTGGTGATAGGTTCGGTGCACCGGATCGTTCTGGATGTAGTGCAAGGTGTCGTGCATCCAGCCCATGTTCCACTTGTAGGCGAAGCCCAGGCCGCCCTGCTCGGTCGGCTGGCTCACACCCGGCCAGGCAGTGGATTCCTCGGCGATGATCAGTGCGCCCGGTGCCTCATGGGCGGCGATACCGTTGAGGTGGCGGATGAAGTCGATGGCCTCGAGGTTTTCGCGCCCACCGTGGCGGTTGGGCACCCATTCGCCGGGCTTGCGCGAGTAGTCGCGGTACAGCATCGAGGCCACCGCATCGACGCGCAAACCGTCGATGTGGAAGTGTTTGAGCCAGTGCAGGGCCGACGCCATCATGAAACCACGCACCTCGTTGCGGCCGAGGTTGTAGATCAGCGTGTTCCAGTCCTGATGGTAGCCTTCGAGCGGGTTGTCGTACTCGTACAGTGCAGTGCCGTCAAAGCGGGCCAGGCCGTGTTCGTCGGTGGGGAAATGCGCCGGTACCCAGTCGAGGATCACGCCAATGCCACCCTGATGGCAGGCATCGATGAAGGCCGCGAAGTCCTCAGGGCTGCCGTAGCGCGAGGTCGGTGCGAACATCGACAGCGGCTGGTAACCCCACGAGCCCCCGAACGGGTGCTCCATGATCGGCAGCAGCTCGATATGGGTGAACCCCAGTTGCTGCACGTAAGGCACCAGGCGTTCGGCCAGCTCACGCCAGTTGTAGTAGCGCGACACTTCACCCAGCTCGTCAAGCTCGCATTGCCAGGAGCCGGGGTGCAGTTCGTAGATCGACAACGGGGCGCTGTAGGCGTGGCGCTGGGCGCGGTGCTCCATCCAGTCGTGGTCCTGCCAGGCATGGCTCAGTTCGGCGGCCACCTTGGACGCGGTGCTAGGTGGCAGCTCAGTGGCGCGGGCCAGCGGGTCAGCCTTCAGCGGCAGTATGCCGTCCTTGCCGAGCACTTCGAACTTGTAGGTTTCGCCCACACCCAGGCGCGGCACGAACAGCTCCCACACGCCAGCGCTGTGGCGCAGCCGCATGGGGTGGCGGCGGCCGTCCCAGTTGTTGAAGTCGCCGACCACCGACACCCGCCGCGCATTCGGAGCCCACACCGAGAAGCACACGCCATCGACACCCTCGACCTGGGTCGGCTGAGCGCCGAAGCGCCCGGAGAGGTCGCGGTGGTTGCCTTCGGCAAACAGGTAGAGGTCCATGTCGCCGAGTTGCGGGCCGAAGCTGTAAGGGTCTTCGGTCACCTGCTCGCCACCGGCCCAGCCGATTTGCAGCAAGTACGGCTGTGCCTCATCGAGGTGCGCAGTGAACAGGCCAGGCAGGCTGCCCTGCACCATGTCGGCAAGGACACGCCGGTCATGGCGCGCCAGCACCCGCACGCTCAGGGCATTGGGCAGGAAGGCACGGACGAACAAGCCGCCCTGCCCGTCGCCATGGGGGCCCAGCACTGCAAATGGATCGGCGTGCTCGGCGCGGGCCAGGGCATCCAGGTCCCGTTGCCGAAGGCCGCCGTTTTCACGCGTGGTTGCGTTCATCTATGAATCTCCCCCAGGTACTGATCAGTCCATGCAGGCCATGCAAAGGCACGGCCAGCCAACTTGGACGGTTTTCGGCTTCGTATGTGATTTCGTAGGCGGCTTTTTCCAGGCAGAACAACTCCAGTGCGGCGCGCTCGCCCTCGGCATGTTGCCAGGCGTGGGGCACGGCGGCGGTGGCCAGGCCGTAGGCTTCGACGAAGGCATGCCGCGACTGGTGCAGGTACCGCCGGGCAACCCGTTGCCGGGCTAGCCGGGCCGGGTCGGAAAGGTCTACGGCAGACGCGCTGCGCAAGATCATCGCAGCAGCATAGTCGAAGGATCGCAACACGCCGCTGACATCCTTGTACGGGCTGTGTTTGGCCCGGCGTTCGTCCAGCGGACGGGCAGGTTCGCCCTCGAAATCGATCAGGTAGGCATCGCCCTGCACCACCAGCACCTGGCCCAGGTGCAGGTCGCCGTGCACGCGCATCAGCAGGCCGCCCTGGGCCTGTTCGGCGAGCCTGGCGACGTGCTGGGCGAGGCCGTCCCGCTGCTGTTGCAGGTCGTCGACCAGGGCCTGGCTGTCGCTGTCGAGGTGTTCGCGGTGCTGCGCCAGCAGGTCGAGGGCATGATCCAGTTCGGCGCTGATCTGCGCGCTCCAGCGTTGGCAGTCGTCGGCGTCGCTGGGGCGCGGCTGGAACGCTTCGTCGTCGCTCGGTGCTGCGAGCAGCTGGTGCATCTCGCCCAGGCGCTGACCGAGCAAGGCGGCGAAGCCGGTGAGTTCGGCCAGCGCGTCGGTATGCGCTTCTGGGTCGGCAGTGCCAGGCTCCATCTCGTCGCGGATGGCCCGCTCAAGGGTGTTCTGGGTCCAGGCCCAGGCATCGCCCTGGTTGCTGAGGTAGCCTTGGGCGATCATCAACAGGTGCGGCGCGCCCTGCTCATCGACGCGGCTGACCCAGGCCAGCAGCGGCGAGATGTTGGCGAAGCCGGCGGCGGTGAGATAGGCGCTCATTTCCAGCTCGGGGTGAATGCCTGGGTTGACCCGGCGAATCAGCTTGAGCACCACGCGGTCGCCAACCACCACCGAGCTGTTGGATTGCTCGGCGCTGAGGTAGCGCACCTGGCTTTGCTCGTTCAGTTCCAGCCCGGCCAGCTGAGCGGTGCACGCGAAGCGCAACTCGCCTTGGCCATTGCCGCAGGGCAGCTGCGTGCCGTCCTGGCAGGCCCGCAGTACCGCACGGATGAACGGTTCGAGGACGAAGGCATCGGTAATCAGGCCGACCTGACGGCCACGGCGCACCCGCGACAGCGCCAACTGCTGTGGCAGCGCCGAGTTGATCTGCTCTTCCGCATGCAGGCCGAACGGCAACTGGTAGCGGGTGGCTATGCCATCGCTGAGCACTTCGATCTCACTGAGCAGCACCGGGGTGGTAGCGGTGCCGAAACGCACGCCGTAGCGCAGGCGCACCTGATCGATCGGGCCTTCCTTGCCCGCGAACCAGCGACGCTTGGGCAGGTATTGCGGCAGGATGGTGTCGTTGAGGGTGTCGCTGGAGGGCGATTCCAGCAGTTCTTCCATGCGTTTGCGCAGCACTAAAGTGGTCAATTCCGGCAACCCCTCGGTGGCTTGGATGTGCCAGCTGGGCATGCGGTCATGGGCAGCCAGCAGGAACCAGTAGAAGGCGTACGGCGGCAACGTCAGCAGGAACGGCAGCTGGCCAATCGGCGGGAAGGCGCTGCCACCGAGCATCTCCACCGGCACTTTGCCCGCGTATTGCGACAGTTCGAGCTCCGCCGCCTGGGCGGCGCGGGAAACGTTGGCGACGCAAAGGATGACTTCGGTATTGCCGTCGGCGTCGGTGTACTCGCGGATGTAGGCCAGGATGCGCCGGTTGCTCGGCGTAAGCGTACGCAGGCTGCCGCGGCCAAAGGCCTTCTGCTGCTTGCGCACTGCCAGCAGCCGGCGGTTCCAGTTCAGCAACGAGTGCGGGTCGTGGGCCTGGGCCTCGACGTTGACGGTCTGGTAGCCGTACAACGGGTCCATGATCGGCGGTAGCACCAGGCGTTGCGGGTCGGCTCTGGAAAAACCGCCGTTGCGGTCCGGTGACCATTGCATCGGCGTGCGCACACCGTCGCGGTCGCCGAGGTAGATGTTGTCGCCCATGCCCAGTTCATCGCCGTAGTACAGCGTTGGCGTCCCCGGCATCGACAGCAACAGGCTGGTAAGCAGCTCGATGCGCCGCCGGTCACGTTGCAGCAACGGCGCCAGACGCCGGCGGATACCGAGGTTGATACGGGCGCGACGGTCCTCGGCGTAGTAGTTCCACAAGTAATCGCGCTCGCGGTCGGTGACCATTTCCAGGGTCAGCTCATCGTGGTTGCGCAGGAAGATCGCCCACTGGCAGTTGGCCGGAATGTCCGGGGTCTGGCGCAGGATGTCGGTGATCGGGAAGCGGTCTTCCATGGCCAGCGCCATGTACATGCGCGGCATCAGCGGGAAGTGGAAGGCCATGTGGCATTCGTCGCCATCCCCCTCGCCGAAATACGGCCGAGTGTCTTCGGGCCACTGGTTGGCCTCGGCCAGCAGCATGCGGTCAGGGTAGTTGGCATCGATCTCGGCGCGGATTGCCTTGAGCACCGTGTGGGTCTCGGCGAGGTTCTCGTTGTTGGTACCGTCGCGCTCGATCAGGTACGGAATGGCGTCCAGGCGCAGGCCATCGACGCCGAGGTCGAGCCAGAAGCGCATCACCCCGATCACCGCCTTGAGCACCTGCGGGTTGTCGAAGTTGAGGTCCGGCTGGTGCGAATAGAAGCGGTGCCAGAAGTACTGCCCGGCTACCGGGTCCCAGGTCCAGTTGGATTTTTCGGTGTCGAGGAAGATGATCCGCGTGCCGTCGTACTTCTGGTCGTCGTCCGACCACACGTAGAAGTCCCGCGCCTTGCTGCCGCGTTTGGCGTGGCGGGCGCGCTGGAACCACGGGTGCTGGTCGCTGGTGTGGTTGATGACCAGTTCGGTGATCACCCGCAGGCCGCGCTTGTGCGCCTCGGCGATGAAGCGGCGGGCGTCGGCCATGCTGCCGTAGTCCGGGTGCACAGCCTTGTACTCGGCGATGTCGTAACCGTCGTCGCGCCGTGGCGAGGGGTAGAACGGCAGCAGCCAGAGGGTGTTGACGCCCAGCTCGGCAATGTAGTCGAGCTTGCTGATCAGGCCAGCGAAATCGCCGATGCCGTCGTTGTTCGAATCGAAGAACGACTTGATATGCAGCTGGTAGATCACGGCATCCTTGTACCACAGCGGGTCATCGATGAAGGCTGCCGGGCGGGACCGCTTGGCCATGTGCGACTCCTTGCCCTATCGGGCCTTGCTGATGCGCCAGATGCCGAACGGCAGGTTCCAGGGTTCGATGCGCATCCACTGGGTCTTGCCGTACCAGGACCAGCGATGGCCGGTCATCAGGTCTTCGCCATGGGTTTCGGCATTGTCATCCAGGCCCAGTTCCCACAGCGGCAATTCGAAATGCGCCTCCTGGGCGTTGTGCGGATCGAGGCTCACCGTAACCAGGATGAAGTTGTCGCGCGCTGGCGTGCGTTTGGCGAAGTACAGGATGTTGTCGTTCCAGCAGTTGAAGAACGCCACCCCAAGGTGGGTCTGCAGCGCGGGGTTCTGGCGACGGATGCGATTGAGCTGGGCGATCTCGGCGATGATGTTGCCAGGCTGGGTGAAATCCCGGGGGCGGATTTCGTACTTCTCCGAGTCCAGGTATTCCTCCTTGCCCGGCAGCGCTGCGCTTTCGCACAGCTCGAAGCCGCTGTACATGCCCCACAGCCCCGAGCCCATGGTTGCCAGCGCCGCCCGGATGAGGAAACCGGCGCGGCCGTTATGCTGCAGGAAGTACGGGTTGATGTCTGGTGTGTTGACGAAGAAATTCGGCCGGTAGCATTGGCTCCATGGCGGCTGGTTGAGTTGCTCGAAATACTCGCGCAACTCTTGCTTGGTGTTGCGCCAGGTGAAGTAGGTGTAGCTCTGGGCGTACCCGACCTTGCCCAGGCGCGCCATCATCGCGGGCTTGGTGAAGGCTTCGGCGAGGAAGATCACGTCGGGGTATTGAGCACGCACATTGGCGATCAGCCATTGCCAGAAGGGCAACGGTTTGGTGTGCGGGTTATCGACACGAAAGGTCTTCACCCCCTCCTCGACCCAGCCGATGATCACGTCACGCAGGGCCAGCCACAGGCTGGGTACCGCGTCGGGCGCATAGAAATCGACGTTGACGATGTCCTGATATTTCTTCGGCGGGTTTTCCGCGTAGCGAATGGTGCCGTCCGGCCGCCAGCTGAACCAGCCTGGGTGTTCGGTGAGCCACGGGTGGTCCTGGGAGCACTGGATGGCGAAGTCCAAAGCGATCTCCAGGCCATGCTGGGCGGCGGCCGACACCAGGCGGCGGAAGTCGTCACGGCTGCCCAGCTGCGGATGGATCGCGTCGTGACCACCGTCCGGGCTGCCGATGGCATAGGGGCTGCCCGGGTCACCGGGCTCGGCCTGCAGTGCATTGTTGCGGCCTTTGCGGTGCTTGCTGCCGATGGGGTGGATCGGCGGAAAATACAGCACGTCAAAACCCATGTCGCGAATCATCGGCAGGCGCTGGTGCACGTCGTTGAAGGTGCCGTGGCGCTCGGGGCTGTCGGTGATCGAACGCGGGAACAGTTCGTACCAACTGGCGAACTGCGCTGCCGGCCGGTCGACATCCAGCGGGAATTCGATGCTGCGGGTCAGGTAGCTACGGTGCTCGGCTTCGGCCATCAGCCGCGACGCTTCGGCGCCCAGCAACAGTGCTACCTGATCATCGGTGTGCAGCTCGCCCAATTGCTGTTGCAAGCGTTGCAGTTCGTCGCGAAGCACACCTTCACTGAGTTCGATGCCTTTGCCGAGCATCAGCCGGCCCTCTTCGAGCTCCAGCTTGACGTCGACGCCGGCGTGGTACTTTTTCTCCAGATCATGGCAATAGGTAGCGAACGGGTCGATCCAGGCCTCGATGCTGAACACGTGCGGGCCGATCTCGGTGGACGTGAACTCGGCCAGCCACAGGTCATTGCCCGGCGACTGCATGGGCACGCAGTGCACCCGGCGGCTTTGCGACTGGCGCCAGGTCAGCACCACGGCCATGCGGTCATGGCCATCGGTATAGACCTTGCTGCTGACCGCCACAGGCTGGCCGCTGATGGCCTTGGCCGCGAAGCTGCCGGCGTCGAGCACCGGCTGGGTGTCTTCGATGACGATGCGTGGCGCCAGTAGCGCCTGGGACAGGCTGATGGCCTGGTCCGGGTGATCATTCGCCGTGGGCGCATGTTCAAAGGGCTCGTTGCGTGACATCGACCTTGCTCCCTCAGGCTGGTGGCGGTAAGGGTTCAGAGCCGGGCGCACGTCAAGGGGTTCAAAAAAATTGGAGCGAATGGCTGCTGCCAGCGGTCAGAGCCTGCAGGACCTCTTCAATTCCACCCACGCGCATTCACACGAGCCCAGCCATGAACATTCCCATTCCACCGGAAACACCCGACCCTAATATCGACGACCCGAGCCTGCCGCCGCCCGTGCCGGAGGACGACCCGGACGAGCTGCCGATCAAGCCGACCATGCCGCCAACGGTGGGGGATCCGCCGAGTGATGAACCACCGGTGAAGGCTTAAGGGTAGACGACGGCGGACTGATATTTTTGCCAGTAGCGCGGTTTGCCGCCGTTGCTGAAGATGAGGGCTCCCTATTTATGCCAAGGAGCCCCCTATCGTGCATATCGCGACCCGTTGGCTGCGCATGGAGTTCGAGCGACAAGTGATCGACTACTTGCAGGATGCCGGGGTGGTCGACCCATGGCTGGGAACCTGGCTGGCCCATCAGGACAAGGATAAATGCGAATTCGCGCTGATGGCGCTGGAGGCACGTTACGGCGTGCACTTGCGCCGTGATTACCAGACCGTTGCCGAGCTTGCCGCGGGGCTTTGCAAGGCAATGGAACTGAGCTGACCCTTCCAGTCAGCTCGCCTGTTGAACTGACAAAAATGCCAGTTGTGCCTTTAACGGCTCACTCTGACACTGAAGCCTCCTCAATACTCAAAGAGGCTACACCATGTCTGATGATGACAACCGGATGCTCTGGCCTATGTCATTAAAAAACTCAAAGAAGCAGGGATTCCCGACCCGAGTCTGACCGACACGGTAGATGCAATGGGTCGGGACAAGGTCATGAAGGCACTGAACGAAATTGACCTGGACTTTAAGGAGTTCAACGAGGCTCCTGGCAGCGCCATGAAAGCGTGTAAAACAGTGAAGGAAATGGCGCAGACCTACTATAGCCAGTTGGAGTCGATGGGTTGAGTCCGCCTTTCAAGCACATTCCGCCGCCAGGCTGCACCTCTTCGCGGGTAAACCCGCTCCCACAGGTACCGCGCCGTATCAAGTCCGGCGCAATACCTGTGGGAGCGGGCGTGCCCGCGAAAGGGCCGGTAGCGCAAATACGTCAACCGGCAAGAACCAAAGACAGCAAGCACGCAATGTGCCTTCGACAACTGTCATTTTTACCAGTTTCGGTACTTTCTCCTGCGCGCTATACAAGGCACACCAGCCATCAGCGGGAGCATGAGATGAGCACCATCGAGGAACGCGTAAAGCAAATCGTTGCAGAGCAATTGAGCGTCAAAGTTGATGCGGTCACGCTCTCTTCATCATTCTCCGAGGACCTCGGCGCAGACTCGCTCGACACCGTAGAGTTAGTCATGGCGCTGGAAGAAGAGTTCGAGATGGAAATACCCGACGAAGACGCGGAAAAACTCTCCACCGTGCAAGACGCAATCGATTACATCAGCGCCCAATAGGCCAGAAGTCCGCCCATGCGACCTCAAACCAAGCCTTCGCGCCCTCCGGAGACGCCATCATGGATCAATATCGCAAGCTCGTAGTCAGAAGCCTTCAGAAGATTCTGTCCAACAAACAGCTGCAACACACCAGAGCCTATGGCGTAAGCGAGTTATTGCAGGATTTCAAAGTTCACGATGAACTGCTGCTAAGGGAAGCACTCGGCGAGAAGACACTACGCTTGTACTTGAAAGCGCTTCGGGTGGCCACCCGGAAACCGCTAACTTATAGCGATGCGATGACCGTTGGCGATGTGATCGAAACGCTCTGCACGCCTTGAGCGATTGCTTGACAGGAAACAGGCCGGAACACCGACCTGTTTCCATCGTCATCATTCCCGCAAGGAGAAGCTCTCGATACTGATCTCCCGCATGCGAAACTTCTGCACCTTCCCGGTCACCGTCATCGGAAATTCGTCAACGAAGCGGAAATACCGTGGCACCTTGAAGTGCGCAATACGTGCCTTGCACCAGTCCTGCAGCTCCTCAGCCGTGGCGCTGTGCCCCGGGTGCAGCTTGATCCAGGCCACGATCTCTTCGCCGTATCGGTTGCACGGAATGCCCACCACCTGTGCGTCGGCCACTGCCGGGTGGGTGTAGAAGAACTCCTCCAGCTCGCGCGGGTAGATGTTCTCCCCACCGCGAATGATCATGTCCTTGTTGCGCCCGACAATGCGCACATACCCGTGCTCATCCATCACCGCCAGGTCGCCCGAATGCATCCAGCCAGCCGGGTCGATGGCATCCGCCGTGGCCTCGGGGTTGCCCCAGTAGCCAAGCATCACGCTATAGCCGCGCGTGCAAAGCTCACCGATCTCACCCCGGGCGACGATGCAGCCATCGGCGTCCACCAGCTTGGTTTCCAGCTGCGGCTGAGTGCGGCCGACGGTGGTCACGCGCAGCTCCAGTTCATCGTCCGGGCCGGTTTGCAAGGATACCGGGCTGGTTTCGGTCATGCCGTAGGCGATCTGCACCTCGGCCATGTGCATGTGCTCGATGACCCGGCGCATCACCTCGATCGGGCAGGTGGCGCCGGCCATGATGCCGCTGCGCAGGGTCGACAGGTCCAGTTGCGTGCGCGATGGGTGGTCGAGCATGGCAATGAACATGGTTGGCACGCCATACAGGATGCTGGCACGTTCTTCGGCGACGGCGCGCAAGGTGAGTTCGGCGTCGAAGGCGTCATTGGGGTAGACCATGGTACTGCCGTGAGTGATGCAGCCGAGGTTGGCCATGACCATGCCGAAGCAATGGTAAAGCGGCACCGGGATCACCATGCGGTCGCGGTCGCTCAGGCCGAGGCTTTCACCGACCATGAAGCCGTTGTTGAGGATGTTGTAGTGGCTGAGCGTGGCACCTTTGGGCGCACCGGTCGTGCCGGAGGTGTACTGGATGTTCACCGGTTGGTCGAACTGCAGGCTGTGCTGGCGAGCCACGTAGGCTTGCAGCGGCGTTTGCCCTGCCCGCTCGGCCAGCGCTTGCCAGGGCAGGAAGCCGCTGGGCGGGTTGGCCGCCAGGCTGATCACCCCGCGCAGTTCGGGCAGGCGTTCACTGGCCAGCTCGCCAAGGTTGGCGGTCGCCAGCTCCGGCACCAACGCTTGGACCATGGCATGGTAATCAGAGGTCTTGAACGCATCGGCACACACCAGCCAGCGGCAGCCAGACTGGCGTAGCACGTACTCCAGTTCACCCACGCGATAGGCCGGGTTGATGTTGACCAGGATCGCACCGACCTTGGCGCTGGCCAATTGCAAGATGCACCACTGGGCGCAGTTGGGCGACCAGATGCCGACCCGGTCGCCAGTGTTCACGGCCAGGGCCATCAGGGCGCGGGCATGGGTGTCGACCTGTTCGGCCAGCTGCCGCCAGCTGTAGCGCAGGCCTTGGTGGCGCGCCACCAGCGCTTCGCCGTCGGCGCAACGGGCCACGGTGGCATCGAAGGCCTGGCCGATGGTCAGGGTCAGCAACGGTTGGTCCTGGCGACCGCGGGTGTAGCTTGGTTGACTCATGGGTGTCCCTTCTTGTGGTTGTTCTGGGCACGGCTGAAGCGAGCTGGGAATACTGTGGCGCAGATTTACGTTTACGTAAAGGTGACCAGCGGATTGACAGTCACCGATTGCAGGTTTACGTTAACGTAAAGGTGATGAACGACACCCGGATCTTCGGTACAGCGCCGACCCTGTGGGAGCGGGTTCACCCGCGAATGCGATCTGTCAGGCAATGACGGTGACCCTGCCAATGCATTCGCGGGTAAACCCGCTCCCACAGGGCCGGCGGATTGTCCTTGAGCTACGGTGTAACCCAATTTCAAGAACAACAAGGTGCCCCAGCATGCATTACCCCTCCCTGAACTTCGCCCTGGGCGAAACCATCGACATGCTCCGCGACCAGGTGCGTACCTTCGTTGCCGCCGAACTGGCCCCGCGCGCTGCACAGATCGACCACGACAACCTGTTCCCCGCCGACATGTGGCGCAAGTTCGGCGACATGGGCCTGCTGGGCATTACCGTTGCCGAGGAATACGGCGGCGCCGGCCTGGGTTACCTGGCCCATGTGGTGTCGATGGAAGAGATCAGCCGCGGTTCGGCTTCGGTCGCCCTCTCCTACGGTGCCCACTCCAACCTCTGTGTCAACCAGATCAACCGCAACGGCACCCACGAACAGAAGCTCAAGTACCTGCCCAAGCTGATCAGCGGCGAGCACATCGGCGCCCTGGCCATGAGCGAACCCAACGCCGGCTCCGACGTGGTATCGATGAAACTGCGCGCCGAAAAGCGCGGCGACCACTATGTGCTCAATGGCAGCAAGACCTGGATCACCAACGGCCCTGATGCCAACACCTACGTGATCTATGCCAAGACCGACCTGGACAAGGGGCCGCACGGCATCACCGCGTTCATCGTCGAACGTGACTGGAAAGGCTTCAGCCGCAGCAACAAGTTCGACAAGCTGGGCATGCGCGGCTCCAACACCTGCGAGCTGTTCTTCGACAGCGTCGAAGTGCCGGAAGAAAACATCCTCGGCCAGCTCAACGGCGGCGTGCGGGTGCTGATGAGCGGCCTGGACTACGAGCGCGTGGTGTTGTCCGGCGGACCGACCGGCATCATGCAAAGCTGCATGGACCTGGTGGTGCCGTACATCCACGACCGCAAGCAGTTCGGCCAGAGCATCGGCGAGTTCCAGCTGATCCAGGGCAAGATCGCCGACATGTACACCCAGCTCAACGCCAGCCGCGCCTACCTGTATGCCGTGGCCCAGGCCTGCGACCGTGGCGAGACCACCCGCAAGGACGCCGCCGGGGTGATCCTCTACACCGCCGAACGCGCCACGCAGATGGCCCTGGAAGCGATCCAGATTCTCGGTGGCAACGGCTACATCAACGAATTCCCGGCTGGCCGCCTGCTGCGCGACGCCAAGCTGTACGAGATCGGTGCCGGCACCAGCGAAATCCGCCGGATGCTGATCGGCCGCGAACTGTTCAACGAAACCCGCTGAGCACGAGGGACGGGCGCACATGGCTACCTTGCACACCCAGATCAACCCGCGTTCGGCGGAGTTCGCCGGCAACCGCGCGGCCATGCTCGAACAGGTCCAGGCCCTGCGCGGGCTGCTCGCCCAGGTGGCCCAGGGCGGCGGGCCCAAGGCACAGGAGCGGCATACCTCGCGTGGCAAGCTGCTGCCGCGCGAGCGCATCGACCGGCTGCTCGACCCAGGCTCGCCGTTCCTCGAGATCGGCCAGCTGGCGGCCCATGAGGTGTACGGCGAAGACGTGCCGGCCGCCGGGGTGATCGCCGGCATCGGCCGCGTCGAAGGCGTGGAATGCATGATCGTCGCCAACGACGCCACGGTCAAAGGCGGTTCCTACTACCCGCTGACGGTGAAGAAGCATTTGCGCGCGCAGACCATTGCCCTGCAGAACCGCCTGCCGTGCATCTACCTGGTGGATTCCGGCGGCGCCAACCTGCCGCGCCAGGACGAAGTGTTCCCCGACCGCGAACATTTCGGGCGCATCTTCTTCAACCAGGCCAACATGAGCGCTTTGGGCATCCCACAGATCGCCGTGGTGATGGGCTCGTGCACGGCGGGCGGCGCCTATGTGCCGGCCATGGCCGACGAAGCGATCATGGTGCGCCAGCAGGCGACCATTTTCCTCGCCGGGCCGCCATTGGTGAAAGCCGCCACCGGTGAAGTGGTCAGCGCCGAAGACCTCGGCGGCGCCGATGTGCATTGCCGCACCAGCGGCGTTGCCGACCACTACGCCGACAACGATGAGCACGCCTTGGCCATCGCCCGGCGCAGTGTGGCCAACCTCAACTGGCACAAGCTCGGTAAGTTGCAATGCCAGGCACCGGTGGCCCCCCTGTATGCCGCTGACGAGCTGTATGGCGTGGTGCCGGCCGATGCCAAGCAGCCGTTCGACGTGCGCGAAGTGATCGCGCGGCTGGTCGACGGTTCGGTGTTCGATGAGTTCAAGGCCCTGTTCGGCACCACCCTGGTGTGCGGCTTCGCCCACTTGCATGGCTACCCAGTGGCGATCCTGGCCAACAATGGCATCCTTTTCGCCGAAGCCGCGCAAAAAGGCGCGCACTTCATCGAACTGGCCTGCCAGCGCGGCATCCCGCTGTTGTTCCTGCAGAACATCACCGGCTTCATGGTCGGCAAGAAGTACGAAGAAGGCGGCATCGCCAAGCACGGCGCCAAGCTGGTCACCGCCGTGGCCTGTGCCCAGGTGCCAAAGTTCACGGTGATCATCGGCGGCAGCTTCGGCGCGGGCAACTACGGCATGTGCGGCCGCGCCTATGACCCACGCTTCCTGTGGATGTGGCCCAACGCGCGCATCGGCGTGATGGGTGCCGAGCAGGCTGCAGGGGTGCTGGCCCAGGTCAAGCGCGAGCAGAGCGAACGCAGCGGCCAGGCCTTCAGCGCCGAGGACGAGGCCAGGCTCAAGCAGCCGATCCTCGACCAGTACGAACACCAGGGCCACCCCTACTACTCCAGCGCTCGCCTGTGGGACGACGGTGTCATCGACCCGGCGCAGACCCGCGACGTGCTCGGCCTGGCGTTGTCCGCCGCGCTTAACGCGCCGATCGAACAGAGCCGCTTCGGCATTTTCCGGATGTGATCCATGAGCGATTTCAGCACCCTCGAAGTGATCCGCGACCCTCGCGGCTTCGCCACCCTGTGGCTGAGCCGCGAGGACAAGAACAACGCCTTCAACGCGCTGATGATCCGCGAACTGATCGTTGCCCTCGACCAACTGGCCGAAGATGCCAGCCTGCGCTTCCTGCTGCTGCGCGGCCGCGGCCGGCACTTCAGCGCCGGCGCCGACCTGGCCTGGATGCAGCAATCGGCGCAGCTGGACTTCAACACCAACCTCGATGACGCCCGCGAGCTAGGCGAACTGATGTACGCCCTGCACCGCCTCAAGGCACCGACCCTGGCCGTGGTGCAAGGCGCGGCCTTCGGCGGCGCGCTGGGCCTGATCAGCTGCTGCGACATGGCCATTGGCACCGAAGACGCCCAACTGTGCCTGTCGGAAGTGCGCATCGGCCTGGCCCCGGCAGTGATCAGCCCGTTCGTGGTCAAGGCCATCGGCCAACGCGCCGCACGCCGCTATGCCCTGACCGCCGAGCGCTTCAGCGGCGCGCGGGCCCGCGAGCTGGGCCTGCTGGCCGAGGTGTACCCGGCCAGTGAACTGGACGCGCAGGTCGAAGCCTGGGTGAGCAATATGCTGCAGAACAGCCCGCAAGCGCTGCGCGCCACCAAGGACCTGCTGCGCGAAGTGGACGACGGCGAACTCAGCCCGGCCCTGCGCCGCTACTGCGAAAACACCATCGCCCGCATCCGCGTCAGCGCCGAAGGCCAGGAGGGCCTGCGCGCCTTCCTGGAAAAACGCCGCCCCGCCTGGCAAACCGACGACAAGAAGGAGCCGCGCCCATGAGCCGCCCCGCTTTGACCACCCTGCTGGTCGCCAACCGTGGCGAAATCGCCTGCCGGGTGATGCGCACCGCCAAGGCCATGGGCCTGACCACCGTCGCCGTGCACAGCGCCACCGACCGTGACGCCCGCCACAGCCGCGAAGCGGATATTCGCGTCGACCTGGGCGGCAGCAAGGCCGCCGACAGCTACCTGGTGGTCGACAAGATTCTCGCTGCGGCCAAGGCCAGCGGCGCCCAGGCCATCCACCCGGGCTATGGCTTCCTGTCCGAGAACGCCGGCTTTGCCCGCGCCATCGAACAGGCCGGGCTGATCTTCCTCGGCCCGCCGGCCAGCGCCATCGATGCCATGGGCAGCAAGTCGGCGGCCAAGGCCTTGATGGAAGAGGCCGGGGTGCCACTGGTGCCCGGTTACCACGGCGAAGCCCAGGACCTGGACACCTTCCGCGCCGCCGCCGAGCGCATCGGCTACCCGGTGCTGCTCAAAGCCAGCGCCGGTGGCGGTGGCAAGGGCATGAAAGTGGTCGAGGACGAAAGCCAGCTGGCCGACGCCCTGGCCTCGGCCCAGCGTGAAGCGCAGTCGTCCTTTGGCGATGCGCGCATGCTGGTGGAGAAGTACGTGCTCAAGCCACGCCATGTGGAAATCCAGGTGTTCGCCGACCAGCACGGCAGCTGCCTGTACCTCAACGAGCGGGATTGCTCGATCCAGCGCAGGCACCAGAAGGTGGTCGAGGAAGCGCCCGCGCCGGGCCTGTCCGCCGAGCTGCGCCGGGCGATGGGCGAGGCAGCGGTACGTGCGGCCCAGGCCATCGGCTACGTCGGTGCCGGCACCGTCGAGTTCCTGCTCGATGCCCGTGGCGAGTTCTTCTTCATGGAAATGAACACCCGCCTGCAGGTCGAGCACCCGGTCACCGAAGCCATCACCGGCCTCGACCTGGTGGCCTGGCAGATTCGCGTGGCTTGCGGCGAGCCGCTGCCGATCACCCAGGCACAGGTGCCGCTGATCGGCCATGCCATTGAGGTGCGGCTGTATGCCGAGGACCCGGCCAATGAATTCCTGCCGGCCACTGGCACGCTCACGCTGTACCGCGAATCGGCAGCGGGCGAAGGCCGCCGGGTGGACAGCGGGGTCGGCGAAGGCGACGTGGTATCGCCCTTCTACGACCCGATGCTGGGCAAGCTGATCGCCTGGGGCCAGGACCGCGAACAGGCACGCCTGCGCTTGCTGGCCATGCTCGACGAGTTCGCCATCGGCGGGCTGAAGACCAATATCGCCTTCCTGCGCCGCATCCTGGCCCACCCGTCCTTTGCCGCCGCCGAGCTGGACACCGGCTTCATTCCCCGGCATCAGGAGGTGCTGCTGCCAGCCCCCCAGGCACTGCCTGCGGGCTTTTGGGAGGCCGCGGCACAAGCCTGGCTGCAAGGCCAGCCGCCGCACCAGCGCGCCGACGATGCGCGTTCGCCGTGGGCCGAACGCAATGGCCTGCGCCTGGGGCTGCCGGCGCGCAGCAGCTTGCACCTGGTCTGTGGCGGTGAAAGCCAGGCGGTTGCCCTGGAGTGCAGTGCCGCATCGACCTGGCAGCTGGAGGGCGAACAGTTGGGCCATGACGCAGACGGTATCCGTCGTCGCTCTCTGGCGGTACGCCGCGGTGGCACGCTGTTCCTGCACTGGGATGGCGAGGTGCATGCCGTCGAAGCCTTCGACCCGATTGCCGAAGCCGAGGCCAGCCACAGCCATCAGGGCGGGCTCGGCGCGCCCATGAACGGCAGTATCGTGCGGGTGTTGGTAGAGCCTGGGCAGGCAGTTGAGGCTGGAACGGCGCTGGTGGTGCTGGAGGCGATGAAGATGGAGCACAGCATTCGTGCGCCCCATGCCGGGACGGTGAAAGCGCTGTTCTGCCAGGAAGGGGATATGGTCAGCGAAGGGACAGTGCTGGTCGAACTGGCTGAGTGAGGCATACAGGGGCCGCTGTGCGGCCCCAGCAATCTAGAAGACGCCGTGCACCCGCACGACCACGCCGAGAAACTCGCAGCCTTCTTCACACACCAGCGTCGGATAACTGCGGTTCAGCGCCTTCAAGTACTGCTGCCCACCCTCCTCGGCCAGCTCACGCAGAATCGCCGTTTTCCCCGGCTGCCGGGCAATGACCAACCGCCCCGGCTCCGCCTCCAATCCCGGATCCACCAGTATCCGCATGCCCTGGGGCACGCTGCGGCCACTGGCTGAACTCATCGTGTCGTTTTCAACGGTCAACCAGAACGCCTTGCCCTGTGCCAGGTAATCCGTCTGCTCGAACTCGCCGGGCTCAGCCATCTCTGCAGTTCCAAGCTCATCCCAAGCCAACACCGGGTAGCGAAAGCACACGATGTATTGCATGAGGTCAAGTTCGTCATCGTCGTCATCCACCTCGTAGATGCCGCGCTCCTCACCCACCTGCCCCTGAATGCGCAACTGCAGGCTGACGCTGTAGTGAGGCATGCCAATCTCGACGAAGGTGCGGTTCATCGACTCGATCTTCGGCTGGCGCCGCTTGTTCACCCAATGCCCCACGCTGCCTTGAGACACGCCAACGCGCTCGGCCAGCTGCTCCTGAGTGAGCTTCAGCTCCTCCATCCGGTCACGGACGAGGGCAATCCATTTATCCATATTCATCGCTGGCACGATACGGACTGCCTTCTGGCGCTCAATAAACATTCAGTATTATTTCTAGAAAAGCACATAAATACCCAAGGTATTAAACTGAGGCAGAACCCTTTCCCATTGGCCTGCGCAGGTATCAGGATGAAACCACCGAAAGACGACGTAACAGATCTCGACAGCGAAGCAGCCCGCCGCGCGCTCGATTACTACCTCAATCCGAACCCCACGCGCCCTAGCGCGAACAACCGGATCTGGACCCTGCACGAAGGCGTCACCGCCGAGCAGGCCCAGGATCACGCCATCGAGCTGCTGCGCTGCGCCGCCGCCACAGCCCACGAAACCGCCACCCATCAGGAAGGCAGCACCCGCGAATTGACGTTCGCGCTGATGCACATGATCGACATGGCCAGGGCCCTGCTGGAGCACAGACGCGCCCTGCAGAACGGCTTATAGGCAAAAAAAGGCGGGAGAAACGTGATGGCCGGGTAACGGCAAAAGGCCCCATTTGCCGGGATCGGGAAGCGCGCCGGTAAAATCTTTTTACCGGATAACTGAAAATTCATTTGACTGGCAAATGATAACGATTATTATTGCACTCAGCTGATCGCGAGATCTGCTGGATAACCCGGAGCTTAGGTCGCTCCAGATTATCTCCTCATCAGGCTAATCACGGTTTTTGACCCGGCTTTTTGCCGGGTCATTTTTTTTGGCTCTTCAGGCTAATGAAGATCGTTGATGGCGCGCATGATAGCAAAAGTGTTTCAGAGCGTGAACGCTCATTACAAATCTTTGCGGAATCAGCACTTGAGAATCAATCTCGTTTTATCTAGGCTGTTTCTGCATCAAGGACGATGCCCCCACCCTACCCCCGAGCAAGGAGCTGTCCATGAGCCGTCTGCTGCTGCCCCTTGAGCATCCCACGCCTTCCCGCGAGCAGGCTGCCGAGAATGAACTGCTGCATGCGCTCAAGCGCCTGCCTCGGCGTGTGCAGCAAGTGTTTCTGCTCAACCGTCTCGATCAGCTGGACTTTGCCAGCATCGCCAAACGCCTCGACCTTCCGCTACTCAGCATCGAACGCAACATGAACCAGGCCCTGCAGGTCGTACACCCACGCGGGGATGCATTGGCCAGCGTGGCCGGGCAATGGTATGTGCGGTTGCAGAGCCCTGAGGTGACGTCGTGCGAACGCATCGATTTTCGCCGTTGGCTGGATGCGGCACCTGCACACTTGCAAGCGTTTCACGATACCGAGCTGCGCTGGCGCAGCCTGCTCGCCCCGGCGCAGGAGCTGGGGCAGGATGGCTGGTACCGGCAAGGGCGGGCGGCGATTTCGGTGGGTGGGTGTTCGGTGGCGGTTGGTTTGGGCTTGGCCGCGCTACTGCTATTTGGGTATTGGGCCTGAGTCACAAACCCGCTGGCGCCGCTCCAAACCATTCAGATAGATAAGCAAATACCCGCCCGCAAGGCTGCAGACGATAAAGCCCAGCGCCAGGCTCATCGGCAAGCTGTACCTCGTAGATGCCACCAGCATGCTGGCGCCCCCACCGGATGCAAACAGCATCGTATTGCTGAGCGAAGCCGCAGCACCTGCACGCTGCGGGTGCAGCCCCAGCGCATGGCTGGTTGCAGCTGGCCGCACAATGGTTGTGCCGATGGTACAGAGCACCAAGGGAAGCAGAAGGCTGAAAACCCCAAGCTCATGCAGGGTGACAACCAGGCAAAGAGCAAGCCCAGCCAGACCGATGAGTGCGAATCCCCAACCCACCTGCGCCTGCATTGCGATGCGGCAATTCAGCCAGCTGGCAATGAAGCCGCCGATCAGGTACGCCAGCCCATACCCGAGAAAGACCATGGAGAAGGCGAACTCCGTCAGGCCAAGTTGCTCGATTAGCAACAATGGGGAGACGACCACAAATGAAAAATGGCAGGCGAACGCCAAGCAAGAAAATAGCGAACTGACGAGAAACGCGCGGTCCTTGAGTAAAGCCTGATAACTATCCAATACGCCTGCACTGGCAGCAGATGTCGGCTTCTCTTGCAGCAACTTCAAAGCCAGCACCAGCACAGCAATGGCCAGCACCACAAAGACCTGAAAGCTGCCTGCCCAACCGAGATGTCGCTGGAGTACGCTGCCCGCAAGTGGCGACAAAGAAATAAATACACCACTTGCGCTGGTCAAGAGGATACGCATCGCATTGCGCTGATGGCCATTAAACTTATCCTGCACCAAAGCCTGGCTGAGCACGAAGCACCCGCATCCGACTGCCTGTAGTAAACGAAAGACCATGAAGCCTTCGTAACGGGTTGCAAAGATGCATCCCGCCGCACCTGCAATGGAAACCACCAGACCAACAATCAGCAGACGTTTTCGCCCCATCCGGTCGGAAAGCGGACCGATGATAGTTTGTGAAATGGCAACACCGATGGCGAACAGGCTGATTGAGTACGCAATGTACTGCGCATCAACAGCAAAGTCCCGGGCCAGCAACGGCACAGAGGGCAAGATCACATCTAGCGGAAACACGCCCAGAAGCGTGATGAGAAGGAGCAATAAAACATAACAATTAGTGGACCGCGGAGTGTCTCGCCTTTTCATATAGCCAACCCTCAATTTCAAACGGAGAAATTGGGATGTATTCGAGCAAGATGCACAAGACAAAAAACAGAGCGAATACCCTTAAATATCTGTAGGAAACGTCTACCCCCTAGCTTCGCGAGCCTGATAGTCACCCGCACACTTCCCTCTCAAGCGGTGTACAGTACCCCCACAACAAATCCCAAGGAGCCCGCCCATGACCGTGACGCTGTCCCCCCTGCAAATCGACTGCGATTTCGATTCCGGCAACATCCAGGTCCTGGATGCCAGCAATCCGGCCCAGGTGCGCCTGGCCATCCGCCCGGACACGAACAGCGGCCACTTCCAGTGGTTCCACTTCAAGGTCAGCGGCCTCACCCCGGGCCAGGTCCATCGCTTCAGCCTGGACAACGCCAGCGAGTCTTCCTACAAGAACGCCTGGAGCGGCTACAACGCCGTGGCCTCCTACGACCAGCAGAGCTGGTTCCGCGTGCCAAGCCAGTTCGATGGCAAGGCGCTGTCGTTCGAACTCAAGGCCGAGCAGGAGCAGGTCTGGTTCGCCTACTTCGAGCCTTACTCGCGTGCCCGCCACAACCAGCTGATCGAACGTGCCCAGCAGATCCCTGGCGTCGAGCTGCTGGCCCACGGCCGCAGCGTGCAAGGCCGGGATATCCCGCTGCTGCGCGCAGGCGATGGCGCGGCGGGCAAGCGCAAGCTGTGGCTGATTGCCCAGCAGCACCCGGGCGAGCACATGGCCGAGTGGTTCATGGAGGGGGTGATCGACCGGCTGCAAGCCAATGACCCAACCGTTCAGAAGCTGCTGGAGAAAGCCGACCTGTACCTGATCCCGAACATGAACCCGGACGGCGCTTTCCTCGGCCACCTGCGCACCAACTTCAAGGGCAAGGACCTGAACCGGGCCTGGCAGGATGCCAGTGTCGAGTTCAGCCCGGAGGTGTTCTTTGCCCAGGCGCAGATGAAACAGTACGGGGTGGATGCGTTCATCGACGTGCATGGGGATGAGGAAATCCCGCATGTGTTCACGGCGGCCTGTGAGGGCAACCCGGGGTACACACCGCGGCTGGCCAAGCTGGAAGAGCAGTTCCGCACGACCTTGTGCAGTGTGACCAAGGACTTCCAGACAGTGCATGGCTACACGCGGGACGAGCCGGGACAGGCAAATACCACACTGGCGTGCAATGCAGTGGGCATGGCGTATGACTGCCTGTCACTGACGCTGGAGATGCCGTTCAAGGACCATGACGATGCACCGGAGCCGCTGGCCGAGTGGTCGGGGGCGCGGTCCAAGGCGTTGGCCGGGGCGGTGCTGGAGACCTTGCTGAAAATGGTCGACAATCTGCGCTGATCAGGTTCGGCCTCTTCGCGGGTAAACCCGCTCCCACAGGCAGTGCACTGGCCTTGAGGCGAGTGGAGAACCTGTGGGAGCGGGTTTACCCGCGAAGAGGCCAGACCAGGCTTGTCCAGTCAGAACTGCACATCGAGAATCACATTGTCGATGTAACTGGCCGCTGGCGGTGTGGCCTGGTCGGTGTAGACCTTGGCGTTGTAGTTGAACACCTGGCTTCCGGTCCCGGTGCCATTACCGGGGTTCACATCGGCATCGCTGCTCGCCCGCCGGGCGGTGGTCAGCGAGCCCCAGCGCACGGTGCCTGCGCTCTTGAAGATGTCATAGGCCAGATAGTTGCCCGCCGAGGACTTCATTCGCCGCCGCCCGCCGGACACATTCTCCCCATCATTCAAGCCCACCGTATAGGCACTACCCTTGGTGCACGACAGGCTCACGCTCTGGCTCACGGTGCCAAACCCGGCCACCACCGGGGCACTGCCGAAGCTGATGCTGGGGGTGGTGATCTGGCAGTCGTTGCTCACCGTCAGGTTGACGGTCATCGTCTGGGTGCCGGAGCCGATATCCCGCCCCAGGCAGAGGCCGCCGACCCCGATCCCGGAGCAGTAGTTCCAGCTCCAGGCGATGGTCAGGGTTTCCTGGTACAAACCCGCCGCGACATTGCTGCCGACCTGGGTCTTCATGTAAAGCGGCACTGCCTTGGGCGTGGTGCCATTCAACAACCCCAGTAGATCGAGGATGCCATTACGGGCGAAATCGAAGGCGACACCGCGGGTGATCGGAAAGCTGGTGCTGTTGTCTGCGTACAGGGTGTACGCAATGACGTCCCCCGTTGGGCCGACCAGCCCGCTGGTGGACGAGGTGATGGTCGCGTAGAAATGGTCGCTGGCACTGAGCAGGCTCAGCAGCGAACCGGTGCATTGCAGCCCGGCATTGGTGCTCGATGCGCTCTGTATCGTGGTACGTACCAGGGTCGAGTTGATCGTGCCGAACGCCGCCGGCGTGGTGGCCACCGACGAGCACAGCGCCCAGGCCGAACCTGCCGGCAACAGCATCAAGGCACACAATAGCCGCTTCATCGGCACACCAGTGGGCCGATCAGCGGAACACTGCCTTGCGAATCGGGCAAATCGAATTCCACCTGGCACTGCCCTCCTCCTTCCACCGTCACGTGCAGGCGGTTGTGCGGCGACAGGTTCTCCAGGTACACCAACCCGTCCCAGCCCACCACAGCCTGGCTGCCGCTTTCCTGATGGCTGACCTTGCTGCCGAGCTTCAGCGGTTGCTGATTGGCGTCGACCAGCTCGATGCTCGCCGCCAGCACACGCTTGAGCGGGAACTCCAGCAGGTAGCCGCTGCCACGGCGCACCGCCACCCGCTGCTCGACCTCGGCGGCCAGCACGTCGGGCGGCAGGTTCATCGGGTCGATTTCGTACTTGCCGCGGTAGTAGCCGCTGCTGTACGGCACCAGCAGATGGCCGCTACGGTCGGTGCGGCCGATTTCCTGATTCTCGTAACGCACCGGCACATCGGCGTAGCCATTGGTGCTGACCACCACGAAGGCATCATCGATGCGGTTGGCTGCGTATACGCCGGAATCCATCCACACCAGCGAACCACTGGCGTCGGCCCAGCGGGTCATCTCACCGCTGCTGCCGTAAACGCCGGCCTGCAATTGCACCGATTGCAGGCGCCAGGTGACATCAGCCTGGCGATAGGCATCGCGGTCGCTGCCGCTGGCATAGCCGAGGTTGTAGCCGACGCCGCCGCCCACCGGCACGGCGCGGCTGTAATTGACCCGTTGCAGGCGCTCGCCATCCTTGCTGCGTTCAGTCCCCACCGCCAGGGTGCCGCCGAAGTCGAACGGCATGACCACCTGCGCCTGCACCGCCCAGTTGCTGTCGCCGACCTCACGGTTGGCCGACAGGTACAGGCTGCTGTTGCCCCACAGCGGTTTGCTCCAGCTCAGGTTGATCAGCCGGGTGCGCGTGTCGTCGCCGGCGCGAACATCGAAATAGCCGGCGCCGAGGCTGCCGTACTGGTCGAGGTTGACGCTCAGGGTCACCTGCTCGCTGCGCTGGCTCAGTTGCATGTCAGGGGTGTCGACCCGGGTCAGGTCCGAATACTCGCCATGGCGCTGCAGGCGCTGGTAATTGAAGCCGAAGCGCTGGCTGTTGTACTGGTAGCCGAGGGCGACCTGGTGGCCCTTCTCACCCTCGAACTGGCTCTGTGCCAAGGCGGCATTGAGCACACCGAAGTTACCCAGGCGCATGTTGCCGCCCAGGCCGCCGAGCAGCAGTGATTGCGCGGTTTCAACATGGGTTTCCAGGGTGAAGCTGTCGCTGAGGCCATGGCGCAGGCTGGCCGAGGCAACGCCGGTGCCGTAGCTGAAATCTTCCACGGCATAGTCGCGGCGCAGGCTGCCGGCGGCCACGGAGAAGTCCGACAGGCCTTTCTGCAGCAGGCTGCTGGTGACATAGAACGGCAAGGTCGTGGACACCTGCCGGCCCAGGGCATCGGTGGTCACCACCACGGCCTCGCCGGCACCGTTGATGAACGGCACGTTGGTCAGGGTGTAGGGGCCTGGCTGCAATTCGGTGGTGCTGGACTTGTAGCCATTGATGAACAGATCCAGCGAGGTCGGCACTGCGGCTTCGCCAGCAAAGGCCGGCAACGGATAGGTCACCAGATCCGGGCGGGCGCCAAAGTCACGCGACAACTGCACGCCACCCACCCGCACCGAACTGCTCCAGGGCAAGGCACCGGTCACGAAGTCACCGGCTTCGTACGTGAGCAGGCGCTGTTCATCGGTGAACCGCCAGGTGGTGTCATAGCGCAGAAAGCCCTGGCGATTGGCATCGCTCTGCGCACCATTGAACGACTGGCGCCACTGGCCGGTGGTCGAGAACGTGCCCCAGCTGTCGAACACGCGCAGCTCGTTCCAGGCTGCCAGGTAGGAACCGCCATCGTCGGTGTCATTGAGGTACAGGTCGTAGTTGAACAAGGCGCCGAAGCTGCTGCGCGCTTCGGTGGCCGGGTACAGCCCGCGATCACCGACCTGCTGGTCCGGCAGCCAGGCCGGCGGCACCTGCAGCAGCAGGCGCTGGTTCTGGCTGTCGTAATCGCTGTGCAGGCCCGGCACATCGTCCAGCGAAATTTCACCCTGCGGATCGCCCGGCAGCTGAATGCCCAGGTTGCGCAGCACATCGCTGTCCAGGTACAGGCGCCCGGCACGTTGCTGCACCGCCACCAGCTCAGCCCTGGGCATCTGGTTCACCAGCAAGTCGAGGTACAGCGTAGCGTCGGCAACGGCCATGGTTTCGCTGGGCGGGGGTGGCAGGTCGTCGGCCAGCGCCAGCCAGGGGCCGAACAAGGTCAGCCCCAGGCACCAGCGGCGCGAAGCCCGCGACAGCCGCCTCACACACGGATTCCGACCATTGCCAGATGCTCCATGGGCCATGCCTTTCATCCAGCCGCGGGCTCATTGCCCTTGCCGGATCGCTTCGGCCACTTCCTGGCCGTTTACCCTGCCCTTGATCACACTGCCTGCGTTCGGCACTACCGGCGCCGGCCAGCGCATGCTGGCACCGGGCAGCACATAGCCAAGCAGGCCCTCGGCCAAGGGTTTGCCCTGGCCACCCTGCTGCACCACCACATCGGTCAGACGCGCATGCACCGGGCCGGTATTGCGCATTTCCACATAGGGTTTGCCCTGCACCGTCACCGCGCGCCAGCTGAGCTGCGGCTTGCCGACGCCGTCGGCGTTGCGCTTGCCTTGCGGGTCAGGCTTGCCCCACAAGCCTTCGCCATAGACGAACAACGGCACCGAATAGCGCATCTGCAGGCGGATCGCTGCGGTGGTGCCCTGGCTGGCAGTGTCGGTGGGCATCGGCGAGGGGATCTCGTCGATGATGATGCGGTAGGCCTGCTCCTGGCCGGCCGGCGAACTGCCCGTGCGGGTCAGGCGGATCAGCTGCTTTTGCCCGGGAGCAATGGTGGCCACCGGCGGGCTGCCGATGACCTCGCGCTGGGCCTGGAACTGCTCCTGATAGTCACCCTGGCGCCAGGCGAACACCCGTACCTGCAGGCTGGCCGGCGCCGTGCCGCGATTTTCCAGCCACAGGGCGCCGGCCTTCTGGTCAGCCTCCAGCACCGGGTCGATCGGCCAGATCAGCACCGAGGTGGCCGCCCCTGCCGGCAGGCTCGCCAACAGCAACAGACCGACCGCACCTTGCGCCCACTTCGCGCCTCCCCCCATACCACTCTCCTTGGTCTTTTTTCTTGGGTCCTGGGTCCTGGTGTGTTCACCAGGTCACCGATACTTGCACCACATCGGTGTAGGTCCCGGCCGGCAAAGTGCCGGGCAACTGGGTACGGCCATACACCGGCAACTTGATGGCCGTGGCGTCGGTGTAACTCACCGTCACGCTCTGGCCGATGCCCAGAACCTGGCTATAGGCCGCGTCCCGGTACAACTGGTAGGCCAGCACCTGGGTGCCGCCCGTACGCTTGAGGTTGCGCGTACCACTGGCGCTGTTCTGGCCGCCGTCCAGGCTCATGCTCATGGTCACCCCCGGGGTGCACTGGAAGGTCACCGTGGCGCCGCCCAGCGAGGTGCTGAGAAGGCCGGTGGACAGTGCCGACTGGGTGCCGAAGTCGAGCGCGCCGTAATTGGTCACCCCGCCCACCACCAGGCAGCCGGCAACGATCTGCGCGGTGACCTGGAAAGTACTGCTGGTCGCGGCATCCAGGGGCAGGGGCAGCCACATGCCGAGCCCCGTCAGGCAACCCGTGAGCCAGCAACGCATGGCGCTGGGCATGGTTCAGAACGACAGCTCGACTGCCACGGTGTCGGTGTACGTCCCGGCCGGAAGGCCCGCCTTGCCCCGCGCCTGGCCATACAGGTTGACGGTCTGCGCCACGCCAGTGCTGGTCGGCAAGGTGATGGTGCCGTCGATGGCCAACAGCGTGGTGCGCCCGGCATCGGTGTAGAAGTCGTAGGGCACGAAATTGCCAGCGCCGTCAGCCAGCGCACGCGTGCCGCCGGTCGACTGGCCATCATGTGACCCGGCCCGCACGCGGATCGCCGGCACCGTGCCGGCCGAGCAGAGGATGCTCATGGCGCCACCGCCACCGCCCAGCACCTGGGCATTGGCGGTGGTGAACAGGGCTTCCTGGGTGCCAAAGTTCAGGGTACCGAAGTTCAGCCCCGAGGTGCCGCCGGCGCCGTTGACCTGGCACGCCGAGGTCAGGGTCAGGGTCGAGGAGATGGTCCCGGTCACCGTAGCGGCCTGGGTGTGAGCTGCCATGGCCAGGCCGAGGCCGGCGAGCATGCAACGGGAAAAAGTCGTGCGCATCTGAGTCTCCTTGCGTCGTTTACCAGTCCAGGGTCACTCTCAGGGTGTCGCGGTACAGCCCAGCCGGCAGTGCGCGCGGCTGCGCCACTACCACACCGTAGATGGGAATAGGGATCTGCTCGAAACTGCTGACGGTAAAGGCACGGGCTTGGCCGATGCCGTAGCGGCTGTTGCCACCCGGGTCGACTGCCAGTTGATAGGGGATCATTTCTCGGCCATTGCTGAGACGACGGACGCCATCGTCGCCATTCAGGCCACCATTGATGCGCACATTGAACGCCCGCACCTCTGGCGTGCAACTGATCCGCAAACTGCCCTCGCCACCCGCCTCGTCGACCCGACTGCGCAGCGGCGTGTCCCAGTTCGGGCCGCGCTCGCCGAAATCCATCAGGCCTGGATTGCCCAGCGTGGCTGGCGGCTGGTCACCGCTGTTGATCTGGCAGGCAGCGCTGATCACCAGCCGCGCCTGGATGAACCCTGTGGTGGTGCCATGTGCCCCGCCACTGGGCAACAGCAACGGGCCAAGGCTGAGCAGCAGGATCGAAGTACGGTTCAACATGTGCCGGGTGCCTCGCTACCAGGTGACCGTGACTTTGAGCCGGTCGGCGTACTGGCCGGCGCGTGGCACCCAGGCCAGCTTGTCGATGCGGGCGTAGAGCGGCAGCTCAACCGAGCCGGTATCAGGCACACGCGCGGCATGCGCTTCACCGACAACCACCGGCTCGCGCCAGGCGGCATCACGGAAAAGCCGATAGGGGATCGGTCTGGCCTTGGTGTCGTCGCTGGCCAGAAAGCGCAGCTCGCCAACGCCGCCATGCTGGCCACCGTCGACCCGCACTTGGTAAGCTGTGTCAGGGTTGCATTCGAGCCGTGGCGGGCGCTGGCTGAGCAATACGCCACTCAGTGGCGCATCCGGGCCGTCCAGGCGTGCGGCAGCACCCAGGTCGATCCGACCCAGGGCCTGGGCGCCCGCATCACGCTGCTGGGTAATCAGCATGCAGCCGCGCTGCACCAGTACCCGCACCTCGACCAGGAAGTCCGCCGCTACGGCACTGCCGCTCAACAACAGGCCAAACAGCGCGGCCAGAAAGCGTTCCGTCACTGGATGTTCCTTGTTTTTCTCGTGTGATTCTGAGCGTAGCAGCAGGTGACAGAACCGTGATGGCTGGGTGCCATTCTTTTGTGCTAACGCCAAAGCGGTAGCAGGCCGACAAGAAATTTCCGAATCCCGGCGAACCCCGGGCCATCCCATGCCTCCAATGGCCATGGGCCGACAAAAGCGATCGGCATTCTGCTAGGGTGGCCGTTAGCCAACCGCCAGCGTCCGTTGCCGGCGGCATGCATGGAAGAACTTCACAGGAGCGTTTCCACCAATGACTGCAGACAAAGCGCTCGACGCCGCCGTGGAGCGCTGCGCCGAAGAGCCGATCCAGGTGCCCGGCAGTATCCAGCCGCACGGCTTTCTGCTGGTACTGGATGAACACGACCTGCGTATCCTCCAGGCAAGCGAGAACATCGAGCGCTGGTTGGGTGTACCGGCCAGGGAGCTGATCGGCTGTACCTTCGCTGACTTGGTCAGCGAGCGCTTCGACCTCCGCGTCCAGCTCGAACGCCTGCCTGACGACGAAGCGTTCCCGTTCCACATCGGCGATGTGCGCTTGCGCGAGGGCGCGCCGTGCAGCGACAAACTGCGCCTGCTGACCCACCGCCATGACCAGGTACTGATCGCCGAGTTCGAACCCTTCCGCCTGCCTGCGGACGTAACCGACCAGGGCGACTACTACCCACTGGTGCGCGGGTTCGTCAGCAGCCTGCACAACGCCGACAGCCTCGAAGAGCTGCTCCAGCAATGCGTGGTGCAAGTGAAGCGCATCACCGGCTTCGGCCGGGTCCTGGCCTACCGCTTCGATGCCGAGGGCAATGGCCAGGTGCTCGCCGAACTGGCCGACGCCGGTTATCCGAGTTACCTTGGCCTGCGCTTCCCCGCGACGGACATCCCGCGCCAGGCCCGCGACCTGTACCGGGTCAATCGCATCCGCGTGATCGAAGATGCCAACTACCACGCCTCCCCCCTCTTGCCGGCGAACAACCCGCGCACTGGCAAGCCTCTGGACATGAGCTTCGCCGCCCTGCGCAGCGTGTCGCCGGTGCACCTGCAATACATGCGCAACATGGGTACCCTGGCTTCGATGTCATTGTCGATCGTGGTCGATGGCCAGCTCTGGGGCCTGATCTCCTGCCACCACGCCCAGCCGCGCGCGGTCGAGTTCCGTACCCGCACGGCCTGCGAACTGCTGGCCAGCGTGCTGTCGCTGCAGATCGAGAGCCGCGAATCGCACGCCAAGACCCGCCAGTTGCTCGAGCTGCGCCAGCACATCGTGCGCATGATCTCGTCGATGGCCGACCATGACAGCGTCAGCGATGGCCTGTACGACTTGCCCGAGGTGCTGCTGGCGTTCGCAGGCGCCAGCGGCGCGGCGATCATCTCCGCCGACCGCTGTGAGCTGATCGGCCAGACCCCGCCTGCGGCGCAGGTCACGGCCCTGGTGCACTGGCTGGAGCAGCGTGGCGAAGAAACGGTATTCCACAGCGACAACCTGCGCCGTGACATCGATGAACTGCCAGAACTGGCCGCGTATGCCGGCGGCGTGCTGGCCGTGGCCATCTCGCAGATCCACTCGCACTACCTGCTATGGTTCCGCCCCGAGCAGGTGCGTACCGTCGACTGGGCCGGGCGCCCCGACAAGCAGATCGACGCCCAGGGTACGCTCAACCCGCGGCACAGTTTCGAGCGCTGGCGAGAAGAGATCAGCGGCTACAGCGCCCCCTGGGACCCACTGGTCATCGAAGGCGTGCTCGAATTGCGCACGGCAGTGCTGGGTATCGTGCTGCGCAAAGCCGAGGAGCTGGCGCAACTGGCCAACGAGCTGCGCCGCTCGAACAAGGAACTCGAAGCCTTCTCCTACAGTGTGTCCCATGACCTGCGCGCCCCGTTGCGCCACATCGCCGGCTACACCGAGCTGCTCGGCGAGATCGAGGGCCAGGGCCTGAGCGAGCGCGGTAAACGCTTCCTGCAGCACATCGATGAAGCCGCGCGCTTTGCCGGCAGCCTGGTCGACAACCTGCTCCATTTCTCGCAGATGGGCCGCTCGGCCCTGCGCCTGTCGGATGTCGACCTCAATGCGCTGGTCGACGCCATCCGCCAGGACCTGGCCCCGGACTATGCAGGCCGCGAAATCGTCTGGGATATCGCGCCGCTGCCCAAGGTCATCGCCGACCCGGCGTTCATCAACCTGGCCTTGCACAACCTGATCGCCAACGCCATCAAGTACACCCGTGGCCGTGAACCCGCCCACATCACCATCGGGTCCGAGCAAAACCACGACGAGACGCAGATATACATCCGCGACAATGGTGTAGGCTTCGATATGGCCTACGCCAACAAGCTGTTCGGAGTGTTCCAGCGCCTGCACCGCATGGAAGACTTCGAAGGCACCGGGATCGGCCTTGCCAGCGTGCGGCGGATTATCGAGCGTCATGACGGGCGAGTCTGGGCCGAAGGCCATCTCGACCAGGGTGCCTGCTTCTACTTCACCCTGCCCCGTCACCCCGCAACCACCTGAGGTACCCGTATCACCATGCTCAAACCAATCTTGCTGGTCGAAGACAACCCCCGGGACCTGGAGCTGACGCTCCTGGCCCTGGAACGCAGCCAGCTGGCCAACGAAGTGATCGTCCTGCGCGACGGCGCCGATGCCCTCGACTACCTGTTACGCCGCAACACTTACCACGAGCGTGCCGACGGCAACCCGGCCGTCCTGCTGCTGGACCTCAAGCTGCCGAAAGTCGACGGCCTGGAAGTGCTCAAGGTAGTGCGTACCACGCCCGAGCTGCGCAGCATACCCACGGTGATGCTGACTTCCTCGCGGGAAGAGCCCGACCTGCTGCGCGCCTACGAACTTGGGGTCAACGCCTATGTGGTCAAGCCCGTGGAGTTCAAGGAGTTCGTCGCGGCGATTTCCGACCTTGGCGTATTCTGGGCGGTGCTCAACGAACCGCCTCCCGGTTCGCTGCGCCTGAACCGCCGTGGCAGCCACTGAGGCCCCCGCAGAGATGTTGCCCACACCACTCAAGTTGCTGATGGTCGAAGACAGCTCGATGGACGCCGAGCTGACCCTGATGCGCCTGGAGCGCAGCGGGTTACAGGTGCAATCGCGGCTGGTTTTCGACCATGTCGGGGTCGAGCACGCCCTGCTTGAAGGCAGTTTCGACCTGATCCTGTGCGACTGCGTGCTGCCGGGATCGTCCGGTACCGAAGTGCTGGCCATCGCCCAGCGCCTGGCCCCTGACACGCCGTTCATCTTCCTCTCGGGCATCTATGGCGAAGAGCATGCGGTCGAGATGATTCGCCTGGGCGCCACCGATTATGTGCTGAAGAAGAACCTGCCGTTGTTGCCCAAGGCCGTGCGCCGGGCCTTGTCCGAAGTGCAGGAACGCCAGCGCCGGCGCCGTGCCGAAGAAGCCCTGGCTGATGTCGAGGCGCGCGCGCGCATTGCCATCGATGCCGCCGGCATGGGCACCTGGGACTTCCGGCCGCAACAGGGCCAACTGGTTTGGGATGTGCGCTGCAAGACCCTCTTCGGCCTGCCAGCCGAGACCGAGATGAGCCTTGAGGTGTTCTACGCCGGCATCTACCCCGACGACCTCGCCAAGGTGCGCGAGGCCGTCGAGCAGGCCATGCGCCCGGACAGCGACGGCCTGTACCGGGTCGAGTTCCGCATTGCCCAACCTCATGGCCTGGAACCGCGCTGGCTGCTCAGCAGCGGCCAGTGCCAGTTCGTCGACGGCCAGTGCACGCGGTTTACCGGTGTATTGCAGGACATCCATACCCAACGCCAGGCGACCCTGGCGCTCAAGCAGCTCAACGAGATGCTCGGCGAACGGGTCGAGCGCCGTACCCGTGAGCGCGACCGCGCCTGGGAGCTGTCCCAGGACTTGCTCGCAGTGCTCAACAAGGACCTGACCCCGGTGGCCCTCAACCCGGCCTGGGAGGCCAGCCTGGGCTTTTCCCGCGAGCGTCTGAGCCAGGCTTCGCTGCTGCACCTGCTGCCTGAGGCGGATCAGGAAGCGCTGCTGACCGAACTGGCCGCCCTCGCCCATGGCCGCACCAGTGCGCGCTTCGTCGGCCGCATCCAGCACGCCGGCGGCCAGTTGCGCTGGCTGTCCTGGGTCGTGGTACCGGAAGATACCCTGCTCTACGTGGTGGCGCGGGACATCACCAGCGAGCGGGAAACCGCCCTGGGCCTGGCCGAAGCCAACAACCGCCTGCGCGAACAGATCGCCGAGCGTGAACGCATCGAGGCGGCACTGCAGCAGATGCAGCGGCTGGAGGCCGTCGGCCAGCTCACCGCCGGGGTCGCCCATGACTTCAACAACCTGCTCACGGTCATCCTCACCGGCGCCAGCTTCCTTGAGCGCGACCTGGCCAAGGGGGACCTGGCCAAGGCCCGCAGCCGCCTCACGCATATCCGCGAAGCCGGTGACCGCGGCGCCAAGCTGACCTCGCAACTGCTCGCGTTCTCCCGTCGCCAGCGCCTGGAGCCGGTGCCGCTGAACCTGAACCGCACCCTTACCGGGCTGGAAGAACTGCTGCGCCGCACCCTCGGCGGCAATATCCGCGTGCGCCTGGACCTGGACCATAGCCTGTGGCAGGCGCTGACCGACCCGACCCAGACCGAGATGATCATCCTCAACCTGGCGATCAACGCCCGCGACGCCATGCCCGAAGGCGGCCAGTTGACCCTGTCGACCCGTAACACACGCATCAGCACCCGCCCGCAACGCCCGGAAGACCCGGAGCCCGGCGAATACGTGATGCTGAGCATTCGCGACACCGGCTGCGGCATGAGCGAAGAGGTGCTGGCCAAGGTGTTCGAGCCGTTCTTCACCACCAAGGACATCGGCAAGGGCTCTGGCCTGGGCCTGGCCCAGGTGTTCGGCTTCGCCAAGCAGTCCGGTGGCGGTGTGCGCATCGATACCGAGCCTGGGCATGGCACCCTGGTGGCGGTGTACTTGCCGGCAGTGAAGCAAGAGGTGGCCATCGATCCCGTCGCGCCGATCGCTGCACTGACCATCGACGACAGTGGCAGGGACCGCACGGTGCTGCTGGTGGATGACGATCACCTGGTGCGCGACCTGCTCGGTGACGTGCTGCGCCAGTATGGCTACCAGGTGCGCCAGGCGCACAGCGGGGAGCAGGCGCTGGCCTTGCTGGACGATGATATCGACCTGCTACTGACCGACTTTGCCATGCCCGAATTCAACGGCGGGCAACTGGCCATGGCGGCGCGCGACCGCTATCCGCAATTGCCGGTGGTGTTCCTGACCGGGTATGCGGAACTGCAAGGGCTGGAGTTACCGGGGAGCCTGGTGATGCAGAA
>NZ_BCBG01000037.1:0-53505 GCF_001320485.1 Pseudomonas sp. NBRC 111130 | reverse complement strand
GGCGCTCGATCTCATAGGCGCTGCACCTGTCATGGCGAACACATGGTAGCCCTGACCCAATCCCCCGTCCTACCAACGCACCTCCCGCTGCCCCGTCAGCACTTGCGGCCCCAGCCACTGTGCGCCACGCAGCAACGGCGTCAGCGCTGACCCATCCTGCAAATTGAACATCACTCGCGCCCTGCGCTTCTCCAGGTCCGCTTCCAGCTTCAACTCATGTTCCCCCTGCTGCACCAATATCCCACGCAAGCGCCACCCAGCAGAGCAATCCATCTCCACCCAGCCCTGCCCCAACCCCAGCGACCACGGCTCACTCAAGGCCAGATCCGTCACGCTCACCCGCCCCTCGCTGCTTCGACACTGGCGCCCCGAACCCTGCATGCGCAGCGCGCCTTGCCACTGCCCGGCCAGGCGGTAATCCAACAGTGCCGTCGCCTGAGGCGTCAAAGCGGCGGCCTCCAATTGCCAACGCCAGGGCCAGCCTTCGGCGCGCACCTGCCAGGCTTGGCCCTGGAAACCAATCTGTGCGTTGGCCTGCATGCGCCATGGCTGCAACGTCCAGCGCAGTGGCCCAACCGGCCCCAGTTGCTGGGCCTGGCCTTGCCACACGCTGCCGCTGACATCGAGTGCCGACAGGCCAACGCCGCGCGTCACCCAGGCAGCCGGTAACTCGACCAACAGGCTCAGCGTGAATACCAACCCGCACCACAGCAGCACGCGACGGCTCATGGTTGCATCACCAACTCAAACCGCAGTCCCTTGGCATCCTGCTCCAGCCCCCACTGCAATGGCTGCGCCCCTTCCGCACGCAGGCTCTGTAACCAACCCTGCAACACGCGCTCATCCGCCACCTGCCCCCGCAGTTGCCAGCTTTTGCCTTGCACATCCACATCGGCCAGTTCGATTTGCCGCGACTGGGCTGACTGCCGCAGCCGCTCCAGGCTTACGCCCGGGCCACCCTGCAAGCTTGCAGCCTGCATTGCCAACTCACGCCACTGGCTGAGCTGACGCCACTGCGCCAGGCCTTCGCGCACGACCAGGAAGGCCAGCAGCAAGCCGATCAGCCCCCACGCGAACCACAGCCGATGCCGCTGCATCCAGTCCCGATTCATGAGGCCGCTCCCAGGTCGAACACCACCTGCCCGTTCTGTACCTGCACAGCAGCGCCAACTGCACTGGCCATCTCGGCCCATGGCGGCGCGGCGCCATCGCCGTCCAGGCGCAGGTGCCAGCGTTGCCCATCGAAACGCGCGGCCTGCAGCCGCCAGGCGGGATGCTGGCGCAACCAGGCTTGCAAACGTGCCTGCAGGTCTTCGAGTTGCCGTTCGCGCACTTGCTGTTGCAGCTGGCTTTGCCGCAGGCGCTTGAGAGCCTGCGCCGCATGCCGGGGGCTGGCCTGTTCACGGGTGACCGCCATTACCTGCGCACGCCAGGTCTGCACCTGGCGCCACTGCTGGGTCAGCCACAGGCCGGCCCAAATGCTGGCCAACACCAGGCACGCCGCAACCAGGCGCAGCTGCTGCCGCGACATTCCCGGCAGCGAGCGCGGCTGACGGGGTTGATCGAGCAGGCTGGGCAGGTTGTCGAGCGGTGCCAAGGCAGTTGGCCAAGGACCGGACATAACCCTCTGGGACAGACCCGACCAAGGTTGCGGAGGCAGCTCGCCAAAGGCAGTGGGCCAGGCCAACCAATGCTCCGGCCCGTCCTCCACCCGCCCTTTGCACAGCACTAATTCCGGCGTGCGCTGCCACTGCCAGGCACTGCCCGGCTCGGGCGTCGGCAGCAACTGGAACTCGGCCCAGCAGCAATCCACCTGCAGGCCCCATTCGGCACATTGCTCACGCCATGGCCCCAGCAACTGCCGCTCTACCGCCATCAGGCGTAACTGCCCCGCCTGACGCGACAGGCAAGCACACAGGATTTCATCCGGGTTCTGCAGCAAGCGGTCTTCCAGCAAAAGCGGCCACTCGTCACGCTTGAGACCCGGCGGTGCCGCCAGTTGAAACTGGCTAGAGCATTCCCCGGGAACGATCAGCGCCACCCGTGCTTGCAAGTTCGCCGGGGGCTCACCCTGCCCTTGGCGATGGGCGCTACCCACCTCGACCAGCAACCAGTCCCAGACCTCACCCGGGCGCAGCAACAACCAGGGTCGAACTGGCGCAGTTCGGCGCCATTCAAACTTCATGAGCGCCCCCAGGGGAGAACAAAGGTGCAGACATACGGTGCTCCATCACGCTGCAATTCCAGGCGCACGCCACGACCTGGGTGCGCGGGTTGGTCGGAGGGCCAGGGCAGCCAGCGGCCACCCTGGTGGTAAAGCACATTGATCGCGCTGACCTGCGGCAGTTGCTCGCGCAATTCCCAGCGCGGCTCGCTGGCGGCGTACAGATCCGCCGACGTTTCCAGCAGCAGGCGTTGGTCGCGCGCATCGAAACGCAGACGCTGGCGTTGCAGGCGCGAACCGCCCTCGGCCTCGGGCAAGGCGGCGGCGGCCACCCAAAGCAACTGCTGGCGGTCGGCCTGCCAGTCTAGCCAGCGACTGGCCAAGGGCAGGCGCTGCTCGTACAGCTGGCGCAGCACCGGGCTGTCGAAGCGCCGCTCCAGGGCCAGGCAGAACTCCAGCACGCTGGATTCCTGCGTATTCACCTGCAACCGCTCGCGCACCTTGAGCCAGCCATTGACCAGCGCCGAGAGCATGACCCCGAGCAGCGCGGTCAGGGCCATGGCCACCATCAGTTCGATCAGGGTCAAACCTGCCTGGCGTCGCTTTGTGGGCTGATACTGGCCCCCTGGGGAAGCTACGCGACCTTTGTCCGTCATGGCTGCTCCAGAAAAACGGTGTACTGGCCCAGCGGCAGGCGCTGGTCGCGGTCGGCATACAGCAGCAATTCACCCCGCCGCAAATCGCGCACACCGGTGCGGCGCAGCTGCATCTGCCAGTGGCAGGCCTGGCCACCTTGTTCAAGTACGCCATTGACCTGGTTGCTGGCTGGCCAGTATTGCTCGACGGTGAAGCGCGCCTGCAGCTCGCGGGCGCACAGCACGCCCAGACGATGCTGCTGCACGTTGCTCTGTACCGCCAGGCGCTGGCGCAACACCTGGCTGGTGATGACCGCCAGCACCGCGGCGATCGCCAGGGCCACGGTCACTTCCAGCAAGGTGAACCCGCACTGCCGGCGTTTCATGGCGCCATCATCACGCGCAACTGGCCGTCGCGGCCCCACTCCCAACGCTGGCTGCCGCCGGCCCAGCGCCAGCTCACCGAACCCGGCTGCGCCCAGCCCTGCGGGGTGAACAGCACACGCGGCTGGGGGCTGGCCGGCCAGTCCGGGCGCAGGCCTTTTGGCCAGTCAGCCGGGGCGCCTGCCTCGACCACCCAGCCAGCCCGTTCACGGCGCACGAACTCAGGCCGCTGGCCGGTCCAACGCAGCCCGCGCAGCTGCCCGGCGTGCCGAGCCAGCGCGGCCTGGGTGCGGGTTTGCCAAGCCAGGCGCTGCAGAGCCTGATCGACGCTGGACTTGCTGCTGTCGAGCCAGGCCACCGCCATGCTGGTCATGAGCCCTGCGATGGCCAGTACCACAAGCAATTCGAGCAAACTGAAGCCGCGCTGGCCTGGCATACGTCAGAGCGCCCAGTTGCCCAGGTCGGCATCCTGGCCTTCGCCACCGGGCACGCCATCGGCCCCCAGCGAATACACATCGACCCGCCCATGTTCACCGGGCATGCGGTACTGGTACGGGGTGCCCCAAGGGTCTTCCGGCAGGCGGCGTACGTAACCGTCGCTACGCCAGCTGCGTGGCAGCGGTTCCTGGGTCGGCTTCTTTACCAGGGCGGCCAGGCCCTGTTCGTTGCTGGGGAAGCGCAGGTTGTCCAGGCGATACATGTCCAGCGCCTGTTCCAAGGTCGCCAGGTCGGCCATGACCTTCTGTTTCATGGCCTTGTCCTGGTTGCCCAGCACGCTGGGCGCGACCACGGCGATCAGCAGGCCGATGATGAAGATCACCACCATGATTTCCATCAAGGTAAAGCCCCGCTGGCGGTTGCGTCGTTGCTGCATCGAAGTGCTCCTTGTGTTCACAATTGCAGGCCCTGGTTGAGTTGCATGATCGGTAACAGCACCGCCAGTACGATGAACAGCACCACGGCGCCCATCACCAGAATCATCAGCGGTTCGAAAAGCGCCATGGCGGTGTCTACCTGGCGGGCGAAGCCGCGCTCCTGGTCGTCGGCAACGCGTTCGAGCATGTCGGGCAAGGTACCGCTGGCCTCGCCACTGGCGACCATGTTCACCAGCAGCGGCGGAAACTGCTGGCTGACATCCAGGGCCCGGTGCAGGCTGGTGCCGCCCTGCACTTGCTGGCGCACCTGGTCCATGGCCAGGCGAATGCGCCGGTTGCCGACGGTCTCGGTTGCCACCTGCAGGGCTTCGAGCAGGGCCACGCCACTGCTGCAGAGGATCGCCAGGCTGCGTGCCAGGCGGGCGCTTTCCAGCACCTGCAGCAACACGCCGAGACGCGGCAGGCGTAGCAGCAGTTCATCACGGCGCAGGCACCAGTGCGGCTTGCGCAGCAGCCAGCTACCCAGCACGCCGGACAGCAGCGCCAGCCCCAGTAACCACGGGCCGGCATGCACCAGCCCCTGGCTCAGGCCGATCAGCAGCGAAGTGATCAACGGCAGGCTTTGACCCGCGTGGGCGAACTGCTCGGTGAGTTTGGGCACGACGAAGGTCATCAGGCCAACCACCACCGCCAGCGACACGCCCATCAAAACGCAGGGGTAGATCAGCGCGGTGCGCGCCTTGTGTTGTTGGCGTTGCACCTGTTCAAGGTGATCGGCCAGGCGGGTCAGCACCTGGGCCAGGCGGCCAGAGCGCTCGCCGGCCTCGACCAGCGCGCAATACAAACCGGTGAACGGCGCGCCTTGCCGGGCGAGGCTGCGGGCCAGCCCGAGGCCTTCGGCGAGCGAGCCGCGCAGGGCCACCAGCACGGCATGCAGGGCCGGTTCGCGCAGCTGGCGTTCCAGCGTGGCCAGGGCATCGACCAGGGGGATACCCGCGCCGGTCAGCGTCGCCAACTGGCGCGTCAGCTCGCACAACTGCGCACGGCTCAGGCGCTGACGGCGCGGTTGCCGGCTGCCGGCCTCATGGCGTTGTAGCTGGCGCGGGAACAAGCCTTGCTCGCGCAGCAACTGGCGCGCATGGCGTTCGCTGTCGGCCTGCAGGCTGGCCTTGTGGGTCTTGCCGGCGAGGTCGACAGCCTGGTAACGGAAGGTCGGCATCGGTCAGCCCTGTACCACGCGCAGCACTTCGGCCAGGCTGGTTTCGCCGCGAGCCAGGCAGTCGCTGGCCATCGCCACCAGGCTTTGCCGGCGCTCGGCCAGGTAGCCCTGCATGGCCAGTTCACTGGCGCCGTCGTACAGCAGGCCGACCAGGCCGGCGTCCAGCTCGATGAATTCGTAGAGCCCCAGGCGCCCGACATAACCACTGCCCTGGCACTGCGCGCAACCGACCGCGTGATAGCTGCTGTGCAGCGCTGCCAGCTCCGGCCAGAGGGCGCGTTCGGCCGCTTGCAGTGGCTGCGCAACAGCGCACTGGCACAGGCGCCTGACCAGGCGCTGGGCCAGTACGCCGCGCAGGCACGAGGCGATCAGGAACGGTTCGATGCCCATGTCGCGCAGGCGCGTGACGGCGCCCACCGCGCTGTTGGTGTGCAGCGTCGACAGTACCAGGTGGCCGGTCAGGCTGGCCTGCACGGCGATCTGCGCGGTTTCCTGATCGCGGATCTCCCCGAGCATGATCACGTCCGGGTCCTGGCGCAGAATGGCCCGCAGGCCGCTGGCGAAGGTCAGCCCGGCGCGCGGGTTGATGGCGGTCTGGCCGATGCCGGCAATGGCGTATTCGACCGGGTCTTCGACGGTGAGGATATTGCGGCTGCCGTCGTTGAGGCTGTTGAGGCTGGCGTACAGCGTAGTGGTCTTGCCCGAGCCAGTCGGGCCGGTGGACAGTACGATGCCGTTGGGCCGCGCCAGGCAGCTGCGCAGGCCCTGCAGCACGGCGGCAGGCATGCCCAGGTTGGCCAGCGCCAGCAAGCTGGCCTGCTTGTCGAGCACCCGCATCACCACGCGCTCGCCATGAATGCCGGGCAACGTCGACACCCGCACGTCCACTTCCCGGCCGGCTGCGCGCAAGGTGATGCGGCCATCCTGGGGCTGGCGCTTTTCGGCGATGTCCAGCCGCGCCATGACCTTGATCCGCGACACCAGCATCGCCGACAGTGCCCGCGGCGGGCGCAGCACCTCGCGCAGGTGGCCGTCGACGCGCAAGCGCACCACCAGGCTCTGTTCGAAGGTTTCGATATGGATATCCGACGCACGCAGGCGCAGCGCCTGGCCGAACAGGCCGTTGATCAGGCGGATCACCGGGGCTTCGTCATCGCTTTCGAGCAGGTCTTCGATGCGCGGCATTTCGCTCATCAGGCTGTCCAGGTCGACCTGTTCACCAATGCCTTCGATCAGCGCTTCGGTTGCCCCCGCGCCTGCCTCGTAAAGCTGGCCAAGACGCTCATCGAACGCCGCAGGCTCCAGGTACTCCAGCACCACCGGCCGGCCATGCACGCGCAGCAACTCCTGCAATTGGTCGCTGTCGGCATCGCGGCGCAACCACAGGCGCCAGCCTTGCTCGGCCGGCGCCATGGCCAGCCCGGCCTGGCGGGCCAGGCGATAAGGCAGCATCACCAGTTGCCACCTTCGAGGCGCGCGCGGCTGGCGGGGAACACCTGCAGCAACGGGGTCCCTTCGGCCAGGCCGGGCAACTGCAACGGCGTGGTCTGCTGCAGGGTGCGGTACTTGTCTTCACTGAGGCCGGCAAGGCTTGGTCCGTCACGGAGGATGCGCGGGCGGATGAACACCATCAGGTTCTGCTTGGTGTTCTTGCTGGCATCGGAACGGAACAGCCGCCCCAGATAAGGAATGTCACCGAGCAACGGCACACGCTGGTCACTGGTGCTGAGCTCGTCGCTGATCAGGCCGCCGAGGATGACCAGGCCATTGTCCTCGACCATGACCTTGGTCTTGATCTCGCGCTTGTTGGTGATCACGTCGCTGGCAGCGCGGGATTCGGCGATCGACGAAACTTCCTGAACGATGTCCAGGCGCACGCTGTTGTCGACGTTGATCTGTGGCTTGATGCGCAGCTTCACCCCCACTTCCTTGCGCTCGATGGTCTGGTAGGGGTTGGTGTTGTTCTGGGTCACCGAGCCGGTCACGAACGGCACCTCCTGGCCGACCAGGATCGACGCTTCGGCGTTGTCCAGGGTCAGCAGGGTGGGCGTCGACAGCAGGTTGAAGCCGCTCTTGCCCTTGAGTGCATTGATCAGCATGGCAAAGTTGAAACCGCCGCCGATGTGGCCGAAGCCGGCAATGGCGCCCGTAGTGGAGGACAGCAGCTCGCCGAGTGCCTCGTTGTCACCACTGGCCGCCGCACCTGCGATGTTGGCGATGTTCACGCCGTTGCTGCCAAAGTTGACGATGCCGGCACCGAACTTCTCATCGGCGAACAGCCACTGCACACCCAGTTCCTGGGCACGGATGTCGGACACCTCGGCGATGATCGCCTCGACCACCACCTGGGCACGGCGGATGTCCAGCTGCTCGACGATGGAGCGATAGGCTGCCAGTTCGCTGTCGGGGCCGACCATGACCACGGCGTTGGTGCCCTCCTCGTATTCCAGGCGGATGCCGGAATCGCTGGCAGCCGCCATCACCGGCCGCGCCTTGCCCTCCCCTTCGCCAGCCGCTTCGCCGGGTACCGCGCCTTCCTGGCCAAGGCCACGCAGCACCTTGACCACTTCTGCGGCATTGGCGTGGCGCAGGTACATGACCTGGGTGTTGCTGCTGTGCTGGTTGTCGCTGGGGCGGTCGAGCTGGCCGAGCAACGCCCGCACCCGGTCAGTGCTGCCACGTACCAGCAAGGCATTGCTGCGCGGGTCGGCGACCACTTGGGTGCTGTCGGCGCCCTGTTCGCGGGCCAGCAGGCGGGTGAGCAGCTGCGCGGTGTCGGCAGCGCTGGCGTGGCGCAATGGCATGACCTGCAGCGGCTCGTCGCTCACCTGGTCGAGCTGGCGCAGCAGGCTGTCGATACGTTCAAGGTTGCTGCGCCAGTCGGTCACCACCAACAGGTTGGCTGCCGGATACGGCGTGATCACCCCGACCCTGGGGTCGATCAGCGGCTTGAGGATGCCAAGCATCTGCTCGCTGGCGGCATTGCGCACATTGAACACCCGGGTGGCCACGCCGTCGCTGCCTGCGCTCGGTTTGCCAACGGGTTCGACCGGCACCGGCTCCAGGCGCGCAGCCTGGTCGGGGACGATCTTGACGCTGCCGTTGGGCAGGTCGACAGCCGCGTAGCCCTGGGCACGCAGCTGGGCGAGAAAGATGTCGTAGATGGCATCGGCGTCGTGGCGGTCGACGGTGCGCACGGTGACCTTGCCCTTGACCCGCGGGTCGACGATGAAGGTGGTGCCGGTGATGCGCGACACGCTGTCGATGAACTCGCCCAGCTCGGTGTCGACGAAGTTCACCTCGTACAGCGGTGTGCCGCTTTCATCGAAGGTTTCCGGCTCTTCTGCCCCGGCGAGAGACAGGCACAGGCTCAAGGCTGCGGCCATGCAGTATCTGGCAAACATCATTCATCCTTGCCGCTTGAAGCCGGTCACGACAGGGCGTGGCGGCCAGGGCAGGCGCTCGCGCCGCCCCTGGTTGTCGAAAATCAGGCCATCGGCATCGATGTCCTGCAATACGATGCCCGGTGCCAGGCGTTGACCGCGGCCGAGGGTGCGAACCTGCTGGCCATAGCGCAGCACCACCACGCTGGCCGACAACGGCTGGGCCTTGAGGCCCCCGAGGTACTGCAACGGCAGGCGGGTGATGGCAATCGCGCCGTCATCGACCGCTGGCTGCCAGTGACCGATCAGCAGGCCAGGTAGCGGTGTGGTGGCGACCTGCGCCGGGCTGGCCGGTTGCGGCTGGCGGCTCAGTTGCAACACGCACTGGGCGGCCAGCCAGCCGGCCAGGGTCAGCAGGCCGCCAGTCATCAGGCGTGAAGCCCGGCTCACGAAACGGCCTGCCGCGGGTGCCAGCCTGGGTGACCCTGCACGTAGCGCACCTCGGGCAATGGCAACGACGCCAGTTGCCAATCGGTCTTCTGCCGCGCCAGCCAGGCCTCGACCCGCTGCCACAGCGGCTCGCCCGCCCGGGCTTCGAATTGCAGGCCAAAGGTGCGGCACAAACCCTGCACCGCGTCGATACCGCTCACGCGCTTGCCTTGCGGGCTGTAGCTGACACGCCAGGCCTGGCCCTGCCAACGCGGCAGGTCCTGGCTGTTGTCGAGCAGCAAGGGGTCGCCGAACAGTTGCTCGGCTGCGTTCTCCAGCACTTGTTCAACTTGCCGGGCCGGGGCCTCGACGACGGGTGCCGGGTAGCCACCGGTCAGGCTGATCAAGTGCTCGCGAGTGATCGCCTCGCCTGCCGCCAGGGGGTAGTCGTAGCGCAGACCCGGCAGCAGCACAGGCAGGCTGCTGTCATCGGCCAAGGCTTGGTGCAGCAGGCGGTCCCAGCTACCACCACGGGTATCGCGCCGCCACAAGGCCTGCGGCGCACGCGCCAGTGGCTGGTCGAGCCACGCTGCGTGGCCGGCCCGTTGCTGGCGCAGCTCACCCTGCAGTTGGCTGGCGCGCATCTGCGCTGCAGGCGACAGGTAGCGTGCAAACGCCGGGAAGAACTGCCCGTCGAACTGCCAATGCCCAGCCACCTGCTTGCAGCGCAGACGAAATGCGCCACTGCCGCGGCATCCGGCAAACAGCACAGGCACCCGACGGCCGCTGGCCTGGGTGGCTTGAACCGGTACCGGCCACAGGTCCTGACCACGGGCACAGAGCAGTACATCGGCTTCGACCAGTCGCTCGGCCAGCCAAAGGCCCGGCCCGGTGCCGACATCGGCCATCGCCACCACCAGGTCAGCCTCGCGCCGCGCCTGCTCGAAGGTCGGCAGCAGTGACTGGTACCACTGTTTGAGCGAGCCCTTCTGGTCTTGTGCATAAGGGTCAGTGACACCGACCACGGCGATCCGGGCAGCGCCGCGCTCGAACACCTGCAGAGGCTCCAGGCCCAACGACTTGCGCTGCTCTTGAGCCAACCCGGCAGCAAGGGTGACAGCGCCAGACTGGCGGTAGAGCGCCGCGCTACGCTGGGGCCAGAGCACGCGTTCATCGCTGCTGACCCGCGCTTCGCTGCCCAGCAACTGACTGCCCTGCACGCCGCTTTCGCCCTGGGTCAGGTAGGCCAGGCCGCTACCGTTCCAGCCCTGGCCGTTCTCCAGGGTCAGGCTGTTGCCCGGCCCGGCTTCGTTGCGCAATTGCTCCAGCAGCGCACCCAGCACCGCATAGCCGCCAAGCGTTGCGCCCGCCGCCTGGTTCGCATCGAGCAAGGGTGCCAGTTGCGGATGTGCCAGGCTGGCACTGGCACCGGTCATCCACGGTGCCCGGCCCAGCTGGCTGACCGGGCCCAGGCGCGTGGCTGGCACGACCGGCAAACCGGGCTGGCGGGCATCGAGGGTGTCAGCGACGTACAACAGATCCACACTGGCGCTGCCGCCACGTTGGCCTGGCAATGCGGAACAGGCGCCGAGCAACGGCGCCAGCGCACCGACACCCATCCAGCTGATCAATTCGCGCCTGTTAACACTGCTCGCCATCGGGCCCGCCATCCTTATCCGAGTTCTCGTTGGGCCCCGGATGTTGCGGCGTTGGCATGACAGTTTGATGTCAAAAATCCGACAGACATTCCAAATTGATCTGTCTGATTTTGAAATAAGAACTTACAGTTTTAAAAACCCGTTCATATTTCTGCCAATGAATCATCACAGTAGCGCCCTAAAGTCGCGGTTTCCTCTAACTCAGCCACTACAAGGACATCCTGATGAGTCGAGATACCGGCGATAACCTGGACCGCAACCAGAGCGGCAACCTGCCGATGGCCAGCGTGATGGACGCCTACCTGAGCCGTCGTAGCGTGATGCGTGGCAGCCTGGGCGCCGCCATAGCCATGATCGCCGGTACCGGCCTGACTGGCTGTTTCGACAGTGGTGGCGGTTCCGATGACGATCCAGCACCGCAACCGCCGGTAACCGAGCCGACCGAACCGGAAGTCCCGAAACTGGCCCTGGGCTTCCAGTCCATCGCCGGCTCGCGCACCGACGCCTGCGTCGTCGCCGCCGGTTACAGCGCCTACGTGCTGGCGCCTTGGGGCACGCCGCTGAACAGCAACGCCAGCCCGTGGAAAGCGGACGGCAGCAACACCTCGACCGACCAGGCCAACGCCATGGGCATGCACCACGACGGCATGCACTTCTTCCCGATCAACGGCAGCTCCGAAGACGGCCTGCTGGCGATCAACTTCGAGTACATCGACACCGCGGCCTTGCACCCCAACGGGCCGACTACCGATGCCAGTGGCAAGCGCCCGGCCGAAGAAGTGCGCAAGGAAATCAACGCCCACGGCGCCGGTGTGGTGCGCCTGCAGAAGGTCAACGGCCGCTGGCAGGTGGTCGACAACGACCCGCTCAACCGCCGCTTCACCACCGCTTCGCGCATGGAGCTGACCGGCCCGCTGCGGGGTACCGACCACGTCAAGACCAAGTACTCGGTCGATGGCACCCACTGCCGCGGCACCAACAACAACTGCGGCAATGGCTACACCCCGTGGGGCACCTACCTGACCTGCGAAGAGAACTGGCCGGGCATCTTCGTCAACAAGGGCACCCGCCCCGAAGACCAGCGCCGCATCGGCGTGGGCACCTCCAGTGGCCAGTACAAGTGGGAAAGCGCTGCCGGTGACAGCAGCGAAGTGGCCGATGAATTCGCCCGCTTCGACGTCACCGTCAAAGGTGCCAGCGCCACCGACGACTACCGCAACGAAGCCAGCACCTATGGCTACATCGTCGAGATCGACCCGTACAACAGCAGCACCCTGGCCACCAAGCGCACCGCCCTGGGCCGCTTCCGCCACGAAGGCTGCTGCCCGGGCCTGCCGGTGGTCGGCAAGCCGCTGGTCTGGTACATGGGCGACGACTCCAACAACGAATACCTGTACAAGTGGGTTTCCACCGCCGTCTGGGATGCCGCCGACGCCAACCCGGCCGACCGCCTGGCCACCGGGGCCAAGTACCTGGACCAAGGCAAGCTGTACGTTGCCCGCTTCAATGCCGACGGCACCGGCGTGTGGCTGCTGCTCGACGTGAACACCGCCACCACCGGCGGCAGCACCCTCGGTGCGCTGTACGGCGACCTTGCCGGCATCATTCTCAACACCCGGGGTGCCGGTGATGCAGTAGGCGCCACGCCCATGGACCGGCCGGAGTGGACCGCCGTCAACCCGCTCAACGGCGATGCCTACCTGACCCTGACCAACAACAGCGCGCGCACCCCGGAAAAGGTCGATGCAGCGAACCCGCGCGGCCCGAACCGCCACGGCCACATCATTCGCTGGCACGACAGCGACGACCAGCTGAGCTTCACCTGGGACATCTTCGTGTTCGGCGCCAACGCTGCAGGTACCGCCGACATCAACCGCTCCGGCCTGACCGAACTCAACCAGTTCGCCAGCCCCGACGGCATGAGCTTCGATAGCCGTGGCGTGCTGTGGTTCGAGACCGACAACGGCGAAACCACGCTCACCGACTACACCAACGACCAGCTGCTGGCGGTGATCCCCACCGACCTGGTCGATGCCAGCGGCAAGCAGGTGCCGATCAATGCCCAGAACCAGACGGCCCTGCGCCGCTTCTTCGTCGGGCCGAACGGTTGCGAGGTGACCGGCATCAGCTTCACGCCGGACAACAAGACGATGTTCATCAACATCCAGCACCCGGATAACTGGCCGTATACCGACAAGGCGACCGATGCGACTCCGGCAGGGACCAAGGTCAGGCCACGTGCGACGACGGTGGTGATCCAGCGGGATGATGGTGGGGAAATCGGTACTGCTTGATTCCATGCCGGTCAGCCAGCCTTGTGCTGGCTGTACCGGCCACTTCGCGGGCTTGCCCGCTCCCACAGGTGTTGCACATCCTTCAAGGTCTGCGGGGTTCCTGTGGGAGCGGGCAAGCCCGCGAAGAGGCCGGTACAGGTTACCAAGCCATCGGCTCCCGGCTGCGCACCCGCACTTGTTGCGCCGGCACCCGGGCATGCCACTGCACCACGCCTAACGCCTCCACCTGAAACTCACTGCGCATCACCCTGCCCTGTTCCTCGAACGACAGCTGCAACAGGTAATGCCCACTGTTGAGCAGCAACCCTTCGCTCAACCGCTCGAACGTCTCGTCATCCACCGCCCCCAGCGCCTGGCGCAACGCCGGGGCATCTTCATACCCCGACGCCGGCCGGCCACTGATGATGCGGCCAAGCAACGACCGCGGATAACGCCCCTCATACAGCGCATCGAGCAGCGGCAAGTGCTCCACCCACAAGGCATTGGCATTCAGGCGCCAGCCTGTGGTCTGCGGCAAGGCGCACAGCATCGGGTAGCGACGCTGGCGGGTAGCATCCGGCTCCAGCAGCAGGTTCAGTTCGCTGGTATCGAGCATCGGCTGGTTGGCGGCCAGCCGTGGCGGTTGCTGGCGCAGGTACTGGGCGCTTTCGGCGCCCTGCAGGCGGGCGTCGCTGTCACTGTCGAGCCAGTCGGCCAGCGCATCGACCAGGCGTTCGGCGGCCATGTCATCACCCAGCAGGTGCTTGAGCTGGCGCTCGGCACGCTCGCCATCGGCCCCCAGCAGCGCATTCACATTGAAGCAGGTGTGCTGATCACGCACCCGCAACTGCGCCTGCCCGGCACCGAAATCGTATTTCAGCGGTTGCCCGCGCAAGGCTTGCCAGAACAGCGGGCTGAGCCGCCAGGCAGGGTCACGCAGGGCCTGTTCGGCATACGCCAGGCCGGCCTGTTCCATCGCCCGCACCTGCACCCGCTGGCGCAACAGCTGCACCTCATCCACCTGACGGCGGCCATCCTCTACCAGCCAGGCCATGCCGGCGGCGAGCATGGCCAGCACCACCATCACCATCAGCAGTGCCGCACCCTGCTGTCGCTTGCCGTACATCTGCGCGCATCCTTTTCCTCGATGAAAGCGCCAGTCAACACGCGGGTTGTTGCAGCCAGGTTGCAATGGCCTTGCAGTCATATGGGCGTCATCTGCACGCGGCAGGATTGGCCTTCATTTTCATGGCCTTACAGGAGTGGTCGAAATGGGTGGCATCGGAATCTGGCAACTGGTGATCGTACTGCTGATCGTGTTTTTGCTGTTTGGCACCAAGCGGCTCAAGGGCCTGGGCAGCGATGTCGGTGAAGCGATCCAGGGCTTTCGCAAGTCCATGGGCGGCGACCAGGACGTCAACGCGCCAGGCGCCACTCACATCCAACAGCAGCCACCGGTAACCGCTCAGGCCGCACAGCAGCCGCAAGCGGATCGCCAAGCCTGATGTTCGACATTGGCTTCAGCGAACTCTTGCTGGTAGGTATCGTCGCGCTGTTGGTGCTTGGCCCGGAGCGCCTGCCGGTCGCGGCACGTACCTTGGGCCGCGGGCTGGGCCAGGCACGCCGGGCAATGAACGGTTTGCGTGCACAGATGGAGCGGGAGATCGATATGCCCAGCCTGGACAGCGCCCCCTTGCAACGCCTGGAGCAGGAAATACGCCAGGGCATCAGCCTCAAGGCGGAACCGGCCAATGACAGCGTCTCCGCCACCGTCGCCCGGGAGAACACCCCATGAGCATCGCCGTGGACCCAGCGGCACGCATGCCGTTGACCGAGCACCTGCGTGACCTGCGCAAACGCCTGGTGCGCTGCCTGTTGTTGCTGGCGGTGGTGTTCGCCGGCCTGTTCCCCTTCGCCCAGCAACTTTACACACTGATCTCCGAGCCGCTGCGCCGCTTCCTGCCGGAAGGCGCCAGCATGATCGCCACCAGCGTCACCTCGCCGTTCCTCACGCCATTCAAGCTGACGGCGATGTGTGCGCTGTTCGTCGCCATGCCGCTGTTGCTGCACCAGGCCTGGGGGTTTCTCGCCCCTGGCCTGTACCGCCGCGAGCGGCGCATCGCCCTGCCGTTGCTGGTGTCGAGCATCGTGCTGTTCTATGCCGGCATGGCCTTCGCGTTCTACCTGGTGTTCCCGATGATGTTCGGCTTCTTTGCCAGCGTGACGCCGGACGGCGTGGCGATGATGACCGACATCAGCCAGTACCTGGACTTCATCCTGGCGCTGTTCCTGGCGTTCGGCCTGGCCTTCGAGATCCCGGTGGCGACCTTCATCGTGGTCTGGGTGGGGTTGGCCGATGTGGCCACGTTACGGCACAGCAGGCCCTACGTGATCGTCGGCTGCTTTGTGGTGGGGATGATTCTGACGCCGCCGGATGTGTTTTCACAGACCCTGCTGGCGGTGCCGATGTGGGTGCTGTTCGAGGTGGGGTTACTGGCGTGCGGCGCTGTGCTCAAACATCCCGATACCCCTTGAGCCATGCATGAGAGAAATTCCTGCTGCATTAGCCATCGGCCAACCACTCAGCATGGCCATTCCCAACACTCTGTGAGAATGGCCATGACCACCGAAAACAGCGATAGCACCTCGACGCTCGTCAGCACCTACGCACTGGACCAGTTGAAGCGGTTCGCAGCGTCATCCAGCGAGCTTCTGTTTGCTCAGACGCTACTGCCCGTATTCGCCGCCAATACCCCCGTCGCATCGTTGCGCAGGCTCAAAGAGGCGCTCATGTCCGGAACCCTGGCCAACCCTGGGTATCGCGTGGCGAATCTCGAGGCGGCGATTACCACCTACGACAGTGAAACCCGCACTATCGTGGTCGATCGCACAACAGTTGAACAGGCACTGGAGCAAGCCGACGGCACACCGGCGTTGCTCATTGCACTGATCGAAGGGTTTGGCTTGCACATAGACGCAGTCCTGCGCGAGGACTTTGAGGAACTGGAGGGTGCCGAGCCCGCCATGGAAGAGGTCCAGCCCGAATTTGCGAGTCGTTATGCAGCCATAATGACCTACTTCGACCGTGTTCCTGAAAACGGAGAAACGTTTGCCAATTACACCAGCGCTCAGTACGACGGCCCCCTTTCGCTGACGCTGCCGCCGCTTGAGGACGCTCCGGCACCACCTGAGCAAGCACGGCGCCGCAAGCGCTTCGCCGCTGAAGCGGAAGACCTTGAGTCGCATGCACACGAGACCATAGGCAAAACGGCCCTGACCCGCGTCGGCTTCAACGACGACCAGTGCCTGGCCATCTACTTCGGTAACTGGCTGCGCGATTACTCACAGCTTATCGATCCCAAGGTCATTCGCAGGCCCGAAGCGACACCCAAATTCCCCGCCCTGTTCACCCGGCAGGCACTGACCATGCTGGTCGACTGGATGGCACTGAAGAAGTTTCACAGTTTGCAAACCGACCCCCAAGGCCGCCAGGACTACACCGTCACACCTGAACTGCTCGGGGTTTACCGGCCTTCGCAACATATCGACAACCCGATCAACCTCGACGAAGATCCCCTCGATCCTCGTACCGTCGATGCAGAATTCGAGCCGCTGGTGTTTCGCGACGACCCGCTCAACAGCATCGACCCCGAGCATTGGACCATGAGCTACTTCAAGCCGGGGGTCAGCTACATGATGGACAGGCTGGATGCCGCAAAAACAGCGGGCATGACAGCCACTGGCATGCGTAACCTCGGTGAAGCACTGCATGTGCTCGAAGATTTGTTCGCCCATTCCAACTATGCCGAGCTGTGTTTGCGCAAAGCAGGGTATGCAGACGTTGCCACGTGGTCAGTCGACCTCATCGGCGCCAGGCACCCATGCCCGGTGGTAACCGGCCGATTCAGTGGGCTCGACGTCATTGGCAGCCTGGCCGAACCCTTGGCGAGAATACTCTTCCCCACCGAATCCCTTGCCTTCCGGCCAATAGATGAACATGAGCGCAGCGAAAACGAGCGGGCGCTGTTGATTTTGCTCGATGACACCAATGTTCCTGAAATCGCGCAAGCCTTCAAGTTCACCCTTGACCAACGTGACATCGCCGCGAAAAACCCGTTGTTCAACCAGGTACGAGCGGCCCTTTGGGTCCGCGACCTGCCACTCAATGCCATCAGTTATGCCAAGAATTGGCTCATGCAGAAGTTGGCGTCATGGGCAGGCGACCAGATGGGTACACTCCAGGTTGCGCTGGACAGTGACCCGAATGTCGATGAAAGCGCAATCGTCACCCACTCTCAGCTTGCCAAGGACCATGCGACCCATCCGCTGCATGACTTGGCTGCCCTGCTGGCGCACGACGCCGTCGAGCGAGTGGCAAGAGCGGTGAAGGAGTCCTGGGACGGGAACAACCAAAGGGTCCCTTCACATCTGGCAAGCAGTTACTTCGTTCACCCCAATGACACCGGTTGGCACGACTCGATAGTCAAGCAGTGGGCGCAAGCCAATCCGGACAAGATCGAGGAGGCCTGCAGCCCGACCCGCCTCATGCAGCGCCGTAGAGAAGAGCTTGAAGCTTCGCTCAGGCGTCTGCAATCGCTGGGTAATGATGACAACTACACGGTCATCAAATACTCCGAGACCCTCAGAACGCTTCTGCCCATCTCATAAACATTCAACCGCATGCCCAAAAAGCAAAAGGCCCTGACTGGATACTGTCAGGGCCTTTGCGGGGGTTCAGAAATCAGCTAACAAATACACCTCGTACGCGGGCGTCTCATACGGGTGAGCGTGCCTTAACGCAGCGACCACCGGGACGATCAGCTCGTCGGCGACCACCATCTCTACCTTCCATTCTTCGACAACCTCTACCCGCCCGGTTTGCCCGAGGAACGGCTGGCTGCCGTCCAACGGGCGAAACTGGCCCTGGCCAAGGGTTTGCCAGGCGCAGTGATCGTAGCCGCCGATTCGCCCGCCACCGGCGGCGAACACGGCGGCCTTGACCGCTTCAACGTGGCTGGCCGGGACGAAGAAGGCGAGCTTGTACACGCCTTAGTTCACCCACACCCGTGCATTGCGGAACATACGCATCAGCGCGGCGTCTTCCTGCCACTCATCCGGGCGCCAGGAGTTCTGCACGGCGCGGAACATACGCTCTGGGTGCGGCATCATGATGGTCACACGGCCGTCGCGGCTGGTCAGGCCGGTGATACCACGCGGCGAGCCGTTCGGGTTGGCCGGGTAGGCTTCGGTGACCTTGCCGTGGTTGTCGACGTAGCGCAGCGCCACGCAGCCGGAAACGTCGGCTGCCAGCAGTGCCTCTTCGCTGGCGAACTCGGCATGGCCTTCACCATGAGCGATGGCGATCGGCATGCGCGAACCGGCCATGCCCTGCAGGAAGATCGAGTTGGACTTCTGCACCTCGACCATGGCCACGCGCGCCTCGAACTGCTCCGAGCGGTTGCGCACGAAGTGCGGCCAGTGCTCGGTGCCCGGGATCAGCTCGTGCAGGTTGGACATCATCTGGCAACCGTTGCACACGCCCAGGGCGAAGCTGTCGCTACGCTCGAAGAAGGCCTGGAAGGCATCGCGGGCGCGGCTGTTGAACAGCGCCGACTTGGCCCAGCCCTCACCAGCACCGAGCACGTCGCCGTAGGAGAAGCCACCGCAGGCGACCAGGCCCTTGAAGGCTTCGAAGTCGACCCGGCCAGCGAGGATGTCGCTCATGTGCACGTCGATCGCAGCAAAGCCTGCGCGGTCGAAGGCGGCAGCCATCTCGACCTGGCCGTTGACGCCCTGCTCGCGCAGGATCGCCACTTGCGGGCGCACGCCCTTCTTGATGTAGGGCGCGGCAACGTCGTCGTTGACGTCGTAGCCCAGCTTGACCGACAGGCCAGGGTTGTCTTCCTCCAGCAGCAGGTCGAATTCCTGGTCGGCGCAGTCGGCGTTGTCGCGCAGGCGCTGGATCTGATAGCTGGTTTCAGCCCACTGGCGCTGCAGCATGCGCCGATCGTCGTCGAACAGCACTTCACCATTGAGGCTGATGGAGACTTCGCCGTTGTTGATCGGCTTGCCGATCACTGCGACGCACTCTTCGCCCAGGCCTGCAGCGCTGAACTGTGCCAGTACGTCCGGGGTGGCATCCTGGCGAACCTGGATGACCGCACCCAGCTCTTCGTTGAAGAGGATCGCGGCCACATCGGCCTTGCTGTCGGTCAGCGGGTCGAGTTGCAGGTCAAGGCCGCAATGGCCGGCGAAGGCCATTTCCAGCACGGTGGTCAGCAGGCCGCCGTCGGAACGGTCGTGGTAGGCCAGCAGGTGGCCGTCGGCGTTCAGGCCCTGGATCACGGCGAAGAACGCCTTGAGGTCTTCGGCGTCGTCGACGTCCGGTGCCTGGGCAGCGATCTTGCCGTAGGTCTGGGCCAGGATCGAGGCGCCCATGCGGTTCTTGCCGCGGCCCAGGTCGATCAGGATCAGGTCGGTCTCGCCCTTGTCCATGCGCAGTTGCGGGGTCAGGGTCTGGCGGATGTCGGTGACCGGGGCGAAGCCGGTGATGATCAGCGACATCGGCGAGGTGACGCTCTTCTCGACGCCCTCTTCGCTCCACTTGGTCTTCATCGACATCGAGTCTTTGCCGACCGGAATGGTGATGCCCAGCTCCGGGCACAGCTCCATGCCGACAGCCTTGACGGTGTCGTACAGGCGCGCGTCTTCACCTGGGTGGCCAGCGGCGGACATCCAGTTGGCCGACAGTTTGATGTCGGACAGCTTTTCAATGCGCGCAGCAGCCAGGTTGGTGATGGTCTCGCCGATTGCCATGCGCCCGGAAGCCGGGGCATCCAGCAGCGCCAGCGGGGTGCGCTCGCCCATGGCCATGGCTTCGCCGGTGTAGACGTCGAAGCTGGTGGCGGTGACCGCGCAGTCGGCTACCGGGACCTGCCACGGGCCGACCATCTGGTCGCGGGCAACCAGGCCGGTGATGGTGCGGTCGCCGATGGTGATCAGGAAGCTCTTGCTGGCCACGGCCGGGTGGCTGAGCACGCGCTGCACGGCAGCGTCCAGGTCCAGCTGGCTCGGGTCGAAATCATCGCCCAGTTCGGCTTCGCGGGTGACCGAGCGGTGCATGCGCGGCGGCTTGCCCAGCAGCACGTCGAGCGGCATGTCCACCGGGGTGTTGCCGAAGTGGCTGTCGCTGACGGTCAGGTGCGGCTCTTCAGTCGCTTCACCGACGACGGCGAACGGGCAACGCTCACGTTCGCAGATGGCCTGGAAGCGCTCGAAATCGACGGCGCTGACGGCCAGCACATAACGCTCTTGCGATTCGTTGCTCCAGATTTCGTGCGGGGCCATGCCCGGCTCGTCGTTGGGCACGTTGCGCAGTTCGAAGCGGCCGCCACGGCCACCGTCGTTGACCAGTTCAGGGAAGGCGTTGGAAATGCCACCGGCGCCCACGTCGTGGATGAAGGCGATCGGGTTCTTGTCGCCCAGCTGCCAGCAGCGGTCGATGACTTCCTGGCAACGGCGCTCCATTTCAGGGTTTTCGCGCTGCACCGAGGCGAAGTCCAGGTCTGCCGAGCTGGCACCGGTGGCCACCGACGAGGCGGCGCCGCCACCCAGGCCGATCAGCATGGCCGGGCCACCGAGCACGATCAGCTTGGCGCCGACGGTGATCTCGCCTTTCTGTACGTGGCCTTCACGGATGTTGCCCATGCCGCCGGCAAGCATGATCGGCTTGTGGTAGCCGCGCACTTCCTCGCCGTGCGGGGTGTCGATGGCTTGCTCGAAGGTACGGAAGTAGCCGGTCAGGGCCGGGCGACCGAATTCGTTGTTGAACGCGGCACCGCCCAGCGGGCCTTCGATCATGATGTCGAGGGCGTCGACGATGCGCTCAGGTTTGCCGTAGGCCTGCTCCCATGGCTGTTCAAAGCCCGGGATGCGCAGGTTGGACACGGTGAAGCCGGTCAGGCCGGCCTTTGGCTTGGCGCCACGGCCGGTCGCGCCTTCGTCGCGGATCTCGCCGCCGGAACCGGTGGAAGCGCCGGAGAACGGGGCGATGGCCGTCGGGTGGTTGTGCGTCTCGACCTTCATCAGGATGTGCACCGGCTCCTGCACCGCGCCATACTGGCGGGTTTCAGGGTTCGGGAAGAAGCGGCCGGCAACGCTGCCGACGATCACCGAGGCGTTGTCCTTGTAAGCCGACAGAACGCCTTCGTTGTGCATCTGGTAGGTGTTCTTGATCATGCCGAACAGGCTCTTTTCCTGAGCCTGGCCGTCGATGTCCCAACTGGCGTTGAAGATCTTGTGGCGGCAGTGCTCGGAGTTGGCCTGGGCGAACATCATCAGTTCGATGTCGTTCGGGTTGCGCTTGAGCCCCTGGAAGGCGTTGACCAGGTAGTCGATCTCGTCTTCGGCCAGGGCCAGGCCCAGGTCGATGTTGGCCTGGGCCAGGGCTGCGCGACCACCGCCGAGGATGTCGACCGAGGTCATCGGCTTGGGCTGGGCGTGGCTGAACAGGTCGGCTGCCTGCTCCAGCTTGGCCAGCACGCGCTGGGTCATGCGGTCGTGCAGTTCGGCGGCGATCAGCCCGGCATCGGCCTCGCTCAGGTCGCCAGCCACGTAGTAGGCGATGCCGCGCTCCAGGCGCTGGATCGACTGCAGGCCGCAATTATGGGCGATGTCGCTGGCCTTGCTGGCCCAGGGCGAGATGGTGCCCAGGCGCGGCACGACCAGGAACAGGCGGCCTGTCGGCTCCTGTACCGGCACGCTCGGGCCGTATTTGAGCAGACGGCCCAGCACCTGCTGCTGGTCGGCGGTCAGCTCGCCGTCAACGTCGGCGAAGTGGGCAAATTCGGCATACAAACCAGTAACAGCGGGGACTTTCTGGCTCAGTTGCTCGAGTAATTTACCGTGGCGAAAGGCAGAAAGGGCAGGAGCGCCGCGCAGGATCAACATCGTCGGGACAGCCTCAGGAAGGGGTGTGCTTAGAGGCCGTGCATTCTAGCCTAATTCGATGGCTTTCGGCACCCGCTCTAAGCCATGGCTGCCGGGCGGCTGAACCGGACTTCGGGGTCAGATTTTGCGGCGCTTGCGGGGGGCCTGCTGGGTGCTTGTCAGCTGCCTGCCGGGTGCCTGCCTTCTGATGTCTGGCGCCTGGTGGCCTTGATGCAATCCCACCCCACCACACAACCCGCTACCAGACAAGCTATCTGTTGTCGAGATATGGCTGTGCCGGTCCTTTGCGTATACTGCAACCTATGTTCGCCCACACTGCTTTGCGCCAGCGTTGCGCCAGATGGCTAATCGCAACCGGACTCTTTCTGCTGCTCGGTGCCTGCGTTGAAAAACCCAGCACCCTGGAGCGCGTGAAGGAGGACGGCGTGCTGCGCGTCATTACCCGCAACAGCCCGGCTACCTACTTCCAGGATCGCAACGGCGAAACCGGCTTCGAGTACGAACTGGTCCAGCATTTCGCCGACGACCTCGGCGTCAAGCTGCAGATCGAGACCGCCGACAACCTCGACGAACTCTACGATTCGCTCGGCAAACCCTCCGGCCCGGTGCTGGCGGCTGCCGGCCTGGTCAGCAGCGACCGGCGCAAGGCCCAGGTCAGGTACTCGCACCCTTACCTGGAAGTGACCCCGCAGGTCATCTACCGCAACGGCCGCCCGCGCCCCACCGACGCCAAGGGCCTGGTCGGCAAGAAGATCATGGTGCTCAAGGGCAGTAGCCATGCCGACCAGCTGGCCGAACTGAAAAAACAGTATCCGGGCCTGGACTACGAAGAATCCGACGCCGTCGAAGTGGTCGACCTGCTGCGCATGGTCGACGAAGGGCAGATCGACCTGACCCTGGTCGACTCCAATGAACTGGCGATGAACCAGGTGTACTTCCCCAACGTGCGGGTCGCCTTCGACCTGGGCGACACCCGCGACCAGCGCTGGGCGGTGGCGGCAGGTGATGACAACAGCTTGCTCAACGAGATCAACGAATTCCTCGACAAGGCGCAGAAGAACGGCACCCTGCAGCGCCTGAAAGACCGTTACTACGGCCATGTCGACGTGCTCGGCTACGTCGGCGCCTACACCTTCGCTCAGCACCTGCAGCAACGCCTGCCCAAGTACGAGAAACACTTCAAGAGCTACGCCAAGGTCGAACAGGTCGATTGGCGCCTGCTGGCCGCGATCGGCTACCAGGAATCGATGTGGCAGCCTGAAGTCACTTCCAAGACTGGTGTACGCGGCCTGATGATGCTGACCCAGCGCACGGCCCAGGCCATGGGCGTGTCCAACCGCCTGGACCCGAAGCAGAGCATCCAGGGTGGCGCCAAGTACTTCATGAAGATCAAGGAAGAACTCGACGACAGCATCCAGGAACCGGACCGCACCTGGTTCGCCCTGGCCGCCTACAACATCGGCACCGGCCACCTGGAAGACGCCCGCACCCTGGCCAAGCGCGAGAAGCTCAACCCGAACAAGTGGCTGGACGTGAAGAAGATGCTGCCGCGCCTGTCGCAGAAGCAGTGGTACCGGCAGACCAAGTATGGTTATGCCCGCGGTGGCGAGCCGGTGCACTTCGTCGCCAACATCCGCCGTTACTACGACATCCTCACCTGGGTGACCCAGCCGCAGCTTGAAGGCCAGGTGGCCGAAGGCAACCTGCATGTGCCCGGCGTGAACAAGGACAAGCCGGCGGATCAGTCGCCGCCAATGTAAGCCTGCCCCGGCCCCTTCGCGGGTAAACCCGCTCCAGCAGGTACACCACCGGCCTGAGGCGAGTGATGTTGGTGTGCCCGCGAAGAGGCCGGAACAGGCTAGCTCTTGGCTCGGCGGGCCTTGAAGAAGTCGCTGAGGATCTGCCCGCACTCCCGCGCCAGCACCCCGCCCTCCACCATCACCCGATGGTTGAGAAAGCCCTGCCCGAAGAACTGCCCCTGGCTCTGCACGATGCCCGCCTTGGGCTCCAGTGCGCCATACACCACCCTCATCACCCGTGAATGCACGATCAGCCCCGCGCACATGCTGCACGGCTCCAGGGTCACGTACAGCGTGCTGCCCGGCAGCCGGTAGTTACAGGCCGCCTTCGCAGCGGCGCGGATGGCGACCATTTCGGCATGGGCGCTGGGGTCGCTGTCGACGATCGGCCGGTTGAAGCCCTGGCCGATCACCTGCCCATGCTGCACCAGCACCGCGCCCACCGGCACCTCGCCCATGGCCGCGCCCTCGGCGGCCAAGGCCAGTGCCAGGCGCATGAATTCCTGATCGCGGCTGCGGTCGATGATCTGCGGACGCATCAAACCACCGCAATCGCGGCCATCAGGCCGGTTTCCATGTGGTCGATGACATGGCAGTGGAACATCCAGGTGCCTGGGTTATCCGCCACCAGTGCGACCTGGGCACGTTCGTTCTTGCCCAACAGATAGGTGTCGGTGAAGTAAGGCTCGGGGATTTGCCGGCGATTGGAGCCGATCACCTTGAAACTCATGCCGTGCAGATGCACCGGGTGCTGGTACTGGGTCATGTTCTTCAGCTCGAATATGTAGCTCTTGCCCTTCTTCAGCGTGGCGATCGGCCGGTCAGCGCAGGTCTTGTCGGTGATGTCCCAGGCCTGGCCGTTGATCTGCCACATGCTCGACGGTTTGTCTGGATTACTGTCAACTGAGACGCTCGCCGCCCATTCGAAATTGAAGTTGAGCTTCTCGGCATTCTCCAGGTCCGGCTCGGCGATAGGGTTTGCCGGCAGTGCCTTGGGCCATTCGCCGGGTACTTCGGTACTGGCCACCGAACGCAAGGTCCCCAGGCGCACGAAACCGTCGCGCAGGGAAACTTCCTCACCCGCTTCGGGGATGCGGATGGCCAGGCAGATGCGCATGCCAGGGCCGAGCCAGTACTCGTCCTCCAGTGGCCGTGGAGTCACCGGGTTGCCGTCGAGGGCATAGATTTTCGCTTCGCAGTTGCCCTTGAGATTGAGGCGGTAGGTCCAGGTGTTGTCCAGGTTCAGCACGCGCACGCGTACCACCTGCCCGGCCGGCAACTCCGTGACCGCGTCGGGCTGGCCATTGATGGTGATCAGTCGCCCGGCAGTGCCGTTGCGTGCGGCCTCGCGGGGGATGCTGAAGGGTAGCCAGCCGCCCTGCTCGTCGACGTGCCAGTTCTTCAGGCTGAGGGTGCGTTCGTGCCTGAACCCGGTCGGCTCGCGCTCCTCGACGATCAGGGGACCGACCAGACCGCGCCCAAGCTCTTCGGAACTGCTGACGTGGGGGTGGTACCAAAAGCTGCCGGCATCCGGCACGCGGAACTTGTAGTCGAAGTACTCGCCCGGCTTGACCGGCAACTGCGACACATAGGGCACGCCGTCCATTTCCAGCGGCAGGCGGATGCCGTGCCAATGGATAGTGGTTTCCACCGGCAGGTGGTTGATGAAGCGCACCCGCAGCCAAGTGCCCTGGCGCACCCGCAGCTCGGTACCCGGCGCCGAAGGGCCGAAGGCCCAGGCCTCAGTCTTGAAACCCGGCACCAGCTCGACGTCCAGCGGTGCGGCGATCAGTTCGTAGTCATGCCCGGCGTTATCGTCCTCGACCTTGCCCAGCCAGTAACGCGCCGCGCCACCGGCGCCCAGGCCAACCACAACCAGGCCGGTCAGGCCTTTGAGCATTTGTCGACGGGTGAAGGACATCGGTGCGGGTACCTCGCGTTCTGCGCAATCAAGCTGCCAGCATGGCTGACGATGAAGGGCGAATACGATACACCTGCAAATGGGAAATATTAAGTGAAGTCTCTCTATACCCTGATGGCAGGAGCCCCGCAGAGCTGGTTGAACCAGTGCCGGTCATGCTCAGAGGGGGCGCGCATGGCGGCCTGCAGCAGCGCGGCGTCAAGCATCACGTCCAGATTGTCGAGGCGCGCGGCAATCGGCGGGTGCGTGTCGAAGGGATGGGGCATGGTCAGCCCGAGCACGTCTTCGTCCAGGTGCAACGGGGTGCGCTGCAGGGACTGGGTCAGCGCCGCAAGCAGCCCTTCGCCGCCGCGCTCGAGCAACAAGGCATCGACCACCCTGCCCACGGCGATTGCCCGCAACAACGCTTGCACGAACAGCTTCGGGCCATTCACTTGCGCCCCTGCCCGATCAGCCAGCAACTCCTGCGCGCGCCCCCAGTGGTGAACCGCGATCTGGAAGTGGTGCAAGAACTGCCCGGCCATCCACACCACTGGCCGGGCCACCCAGTCGACGGCCCGCTCGGCGTCGACGATGGCCGAGAACTGCGCGCACATCAAGCTGAAGCGCGCATTGATTTCACTGCCCTGCTCCGTGTCGCGGCTACGGAAATGGCCGAGCTCATGACCAATCAGCGCGGCGGTCTCCTGCTGGCTCAGGACACCAAGACATGGCAATGACAGGTACAAGGTTCGCCCGCTGAGCACCGCGTGGTCGGGCTGCAGCACAATCGGCACGCTGGTGACGAAAAAGCCCTGGTCGATGCCGACCACGATATGGTCCGGCACTGGCGCGTGCAACTGCGCAGCCAGGCCTTCGACCCACTGCCACAGCGCCGGAGCCCCCTGTCGCTCAAGCTCCCGGCCGAGAAAGCTCGCGTTCGACAGCCCCGTCTGCGGCCACTGCTGGCGCATTTGCCAGAGGGTACGCAGGCAGACGACCAGCACCGAGGCCAACGGCAGCACCACGACCAGCACGGTCAAGCCACCCTGCGCAGCATGGCTCAAGCCGGCGCTGGTTTCATAGAGCAGTACAAGGCACAGCGAGCCTGCGAGCAGGCCCATGTAAGCGCTCAGCCAACGCCCCAGCACCCGCCAGCTGGCCGCCATGCGCTGATGCAGGTAATGCGCCGAACGCAACGCGCGCCAGGCGTCGACCCTGAGCCTGAGCCAGGCGCCAATGCCGGCGACCAACGCGCCAAGTGCCAGCCAGCCGCCGACGCTGGCCATCCACTTGCGCATGCTCAACCAATGACGGTCGTTGTCGAGTTCGTCCAGCTGCCGCTGCAGCACCTCGCGCGTGTCGACGCGCCCGGCAAACTGCTTGCGTGCGGCCCAAGGCAGCGCCTGCAGCAGGGTATCGCTGGGTGCTGCCAGCCATTGCCGGGTGATGTGCGCCTGCTCTTGCGCCGTCTCGGCCCGCCAGTGCTGCACAGTGGCCCAGCCGAACAACGCCAGCGGCAAGAGCAGCATGACCAGCCCCCAACCCAGGCGTTTCATGGGGCCTTTACCCCCACGCGTGCCACGCCCGGAAACAGCTGTGCCAGGGTGTGCCTGGCCTGCGCGGCCTGCAGGTACGCATAGAGCAGGTCCACCAGCGCCTGCAGGTCAAGGCGACGCCCGTTCACTACCGGTGTGCACAGCCACAAACGCACGCGCAAGCCACCGGCTACAGTGATTGCGTCAGGCGAGGCCAGCCCTTTGAAACTGGTCGGAAGCAGCGCGGGGGCGAGGCTGGAGGCCGCCATCGTGAAAATCAGGCGGGTGCTGAAATAACCCTGCTCGACTTCGAAGCCGTCGAACGCATGCAGAGGCGTCGGTGCCTGGGCATTGGCAAAGCACAGGGTATCGGGTGTCACGCTCAATACCCGCTTGTCCTGCCGGCGGTACAGCGCGGCGGCGCAGGTCAGAGCGGCCAGGCCCACAGCGACCAGGCCAAGGCCGCAGCCCGAAAGCAGCCACAGCACGCCACCGCTGGCCTGAGGGCCAAACAGCAACGCCAGCCAGACCAGCCAGGCGCCCAGGGCGCAGAGCAACAGAGCGGTCATGGCGCACGCCAGCACCTTGCCATACGAACGCTCCAGCAGATCGAAGCTGTCGTGGGGGCCGTCGGCCTGTGCCTGCAGGTACGCCAGATGCGCTTCGCACTCGGCGTTATCCATCTGCCTGCATCAGCTCCAGTTGCCGCTGCGCGTGGGCCGCATCACGGTAGGCCGCCAGCATTGCGAGCACTTCCTCGTTGTCCAGCTTGCGACCATTACAGGCCAGGCCAGCGGACATGATACGGATTTGCGGTCGTGGTTTTTTCAGTGCCATCGCCTGATTGCCGAAGAACTGCAGCTTGACCACACGATGCTTCGGCAGCGCGGCTTCGCTGCTCATTTCCAGCGTCTGTACCATCACCAAGCCTTCATCCTTGACCGCGATGTCCTCGACTTCGGCCATATCGACCGGGGCATCCAGCGTATCGACGAACAGCTGTCGGCGAGTCAGGCGCATGAACACCTGGGTGCCGGCGTTGCGGTGCTGCCAGGTCACCGCGGCGGCAATGCAGACGATGAACACACCCGCGGCGACCGCCCCCATGCGTTGCAGATTGAAGGTGACGCCCAGAAGGATCAGGGCGCCCACCAGGAATATCGGCCCCCAGACCTTGTAACGGCGGGAATTGGTGAACTCGCTTTGCGGTGGCACGCGCTCGATCACCTGCTTGAGTTCGGCGATGACCCGGTCGCGCTGGGCAGCACGGGATTGCTCATAGTCTTCGCCGAGCGAGCCGGAGAGCTCTGCGAGCGGATCGGTAGGTTTATCCATGATCAATCTTCCCCCCTGTTCACTGCTGTTTGGCCAGGTAATCGGTCAGGAATGCCTGGGCATTGCCTTGACGCGAAAGCCCCTCGGAATAGCCAACCTGCACCGGTTGCGGCTCGCCAGGCAGGTACAGCTCACCGCCCCAGCCGCCCTGAACGACCAGTACCACGAACTTCTTGCCATTCACCGTCGTCGAGTAACGCGTGTCCTTTGCGGTCTTCTCGACCTGCATCTTCTGGATGCGCATGTCCCAGTCGTGATCAACGCCTTCGATCTGGACCAATGCTTCACTGGCAGCGCGCTCGCCAATGCGCAGCGTCCACACCTTGACGCCCTCCGTGCCCATGTAGGCAACAACCTGTTCGGCCACCACCGGCCGTTGTTCTGCATGGGCCTGGCCCAGGCTGAAAACCACCAACGCCACCAGCAGGGCAGCCCATTTGCGATAAGCGAACATCTTTTTCAATCCTGTTGCGAAAACGATCGACCATTGAAAACAGCAGCGCCGACACTGCCAACCCCCGTGGCCGGTTCGCACAAAAGATGGCCTGCCCCGCACAATGGCTGTTGCCGAAAATGTGCACGCGTTACCATTTGCGCTCATGCCGCCGCCAACCAAGGATGCTTAGCGCTCATGCCATCGAACAGCCCCTACCTGGACACCGACTTCTGCTTTGACAGGCCAGGGTCGCTCGCCGAAGCCGGTGTCCTGGACAGCCGCAAGGCGCAGATACTGGGAAGCGCCACCGGGCATTATCGGGCGCAGACGGTACACGCAGGGTTGCAATACTTCGATTGCAACCTGCAATTCCCGGAGCCGCTGAAGATCGACAAGGTGCTGCCGCAGAGCCTGTGCATCGTGCAACTGTTCGATGGCGCCTGGCAGCACAAGGTCGATGGCACTCTGAACCGCTACACACCCGGCCAATTGCACCTGCTGGGCCTCGGCGAGAGCCTGGAGGCGCAGGATCAGTTGCCTGCCGCCAGCCACGCGCGCATGGCGGGCGTGCGTATTGCCGGTGACTACCTGCATGAGCTGGCCCAAGATGAAGCGCAGCTGATGCCCCTGCTGGCCTTGACGGCAGATGGCATGCGGTTCGATCAGTTGCCACACTGCCCGGCAGTGAGCCGCCTGCTGCAGCAGCTGTATCTGTCTCCTTACACTGGCGGGCTCCGGCGCCTGCATTGCGAAAGCCTGAGCCTGGCCATCGTGCTGGAGCTGGCCCGCTACCTGATCGGCCCTGCGCACGCCACGAACAATCCGGATCGCGGGCTACGGGACCTGGCCATCGAAGCGCGTCGCCTGCTCGACGCGCAGCTGAGCGCCCCGCCCACTGCCGCCAGCCTGGCGCGCCAGCTGGGCGTGGGCGAGACCACCTTGCGCCGGGCATTCCGCGATGAATTTGGCCGGCCTATGTTGCAGTATGTGCGGCAACAACGCCTGGAACTGGCCCGCAGCCTGCTGCTGGAGCGGCGCTGGCAGGTTTCGCAGGTGGCCTACCAGGTCGGCTATGCCAACCCCGCCAACTTCTGCCATGCCTACAAGGCCTATTTCGGCCACGCTCCGGGCAGTGAATAGATTCACTGGCGCAAAAGAAAAGGGCCTGCAATGCAGGCCCTTCTCGGTCAGCGGCGGGTAGGGATCATTCCCACTCGATGGTCGCTGGCGGCTTGCTCGACACGTCGTAGGTTACGCGGGAGATACCGTCGATTTCGTTGATGATACGGCCGCTGACGGTTTCCAGCAGCTCGTAGGGCAGGTGTGCCCAACGTGCGGTCATGAAGTCCACGGTCTCGACGGCACGCAGTGCGACGACCCAGGCGTAACGACGGCCATCGCCAACGACACCCACCGACTTGACCGGCTGGAATACCACGAATGCCTGGCTGGTCTTGTGGTACCAGTCGGCCTTGCGCAGTTCTTCGATGAAGATGTGGTCGGCGCGACGCAGGATGTCGGCGTATTCCTTTTTCACTTCACCGAGGATACGCACGCCCAGGCCCGGGCCCGGGAACGGGTGGCGGTAGACCATGTCGTACGGCAGGCCCAGCTCCAGGCCGATCTTGCGCACTTCGTCCTTGAACAGTTCACGCAGCGGCTCGACCAGCTTGAGGTTCATTTCCTCCGGCAGGCCACCGACGTTGTGGTGCGACTTGATCACGTGGGCCTTGCCGCTTTTGGCGCCGGCCGACTCGATCACGTCCGGGTAGATGGTGCCCTGGGCGAGGAACTGGATGTTCTCCAGCTTGCTGGCTTCGGCATCGAACACGTCGATGAACGTGCGGCCGATGATCTTGCGCTTCTTCTCAGGGTCCGCTTCGCCTTCCAGGTTATCGAGGAACTGCTTTTCAGCGTCGGCGCGGATGACCTTGACGCCCATGTTCTCCTTGAACATGGCCATCACCTGGTCGCCTTCGTGCAGGCGCAGCAGGCCGTTGTCGACGAATACGCAGGTCAGCTGGTCGCCGATGGCACGGTGCAGCAGCGCAGCAACCACCGAGCTGTCTACGCCGCCGGACAGGCCCAGCAGGACGTTGGCCGAACCGACTTGCTCACGCACCTGGGCGATGGCGTCTTCGACGATGTTGGACGGGGTCCACAGGGCTTCACAGCCGCAGATGTCCTGCACGAAGCGCGACAGGATGCGACCGCCCTGCTTGGTGTGGGTCACTTCAGGGTGGAACTGCACGCCGTAGTAGCCACGGGCGTCGTCGAACATGCCGGCGATCGGGCAGCTCGGGGTGCTGGCCAGCACGTGGAAGTTGCCCGGCATCTGGGTGACCTTGTCACCGTGGCTCATCCACACGTCCAGGCCCAGCACACCGTCATCGTCGACGTGGTCTTCGATGCCGTCGAGCAGGCGGCTCTTGCCGACCACGTCGACGCGGGCATAACCGAACTCACGCAGGTCGGAACCTTCGACCTTGCCGCCCATCTGCTCGGCCATGGTCTGCATGCCGTAGCAAATGCCCAGTACCGGCACGTTCAGGTCGAACACCGCCTGCGGAGCGCGTGGGCTGTTGGCTTCGTGGACCGACTCGGGGCCGCCGGCGAGGATGATGCCGCGCGGGTTGAATTCGCGGATCGCTTCATCGTCCATGTCGAACGGGTGCAGCTCGCAGTACACGCCGATTTCGCGCACGCGGCGGGCGATCAGCTGGGTGTACTGGGAACCGAAATCGAGGATCAGGATACGGTGAGCGTGAATGTCGAGGGCCATGACTCAATCTCGTCAGTGGAAATCGGAAACGACGCGGGGCTGTTCGTGACAGCCCCGTTCGGTTATTGCTTGAAGCCTCAGCCTACGCGGTAGTTAGGGGCTTCTTTGGTGATCTGCACGTCGTGCACGTGGGACTCGGCCATGCCGGCACCGGTGATGCGCACGAACTCCGGCTTGGTGCGCATCTCTTCGATGGTCGCGCTGCCGGTGTAGCCCATGGACGAACGCAGGCCGCCCATCAGCTGGTGGATGATCGCAGCCAGGGCGCCCTTGTAAGGAACGCGGCCTTCGATGCCTTCCGGTACCAGCTTCTCGGCGCCGGCCGAGGAGTCCTGGAAGTAACGGTCGGACGAGCCTTGCGCCTGTGCCATGGCACCCAGCGAGCCCATGCCGCGGTAGGCCTTGTAGGAACGGCCCTGGAACAGCTCGACTTCGCCCGGTGCTTCTTCGGTACCGGCGAACATCGAACCCATCATCACGCAGGAAGCACCGGCCACGATGGCCTTGGACAGATCACCCGAGAAACGGATACCGCCGTCGGCGATCAGTGGCACGCCAGTGCCTTCCAGCGCAGCGGCGACGTTGGCGATGGCGCTGATCTGCGGCACGCCGACACCGGCAACGATACGGGTGGTGCAGATCGAGCCCGGGCCGATACCGACCTTCACAGCATCAGCGCCGGCTTCAGCCAGGGCCTTGGCCGCAGCGCCGGTGGCGATGTTGCCGCCGATCACCTGCACTTGCGGGTAGTTTTCCTTGACCCAGCGAACGCGGTCGATCACGCCTTTGGAGTGACCGTGGGCGGTGTCGACCACCACCACGTCAACGCCGGCAGCTACCAGGGCGGCAACGCGCTCGCCGGTGTCCTTGCCGGTGCCGACCGCAGCGCCAACGCGCAGGCGACCCTGGTCGTCCTTGCTGGCCAGCGGGTAGGCCTTGGCCTTTTCGATGTCCTTGACGGTCATCATGCCCTTGAGGTTGAACTTGTCGTCAACGATCAGGACCTTTTCCAGACGGTGCTTGTGCAGCAGCTCGCGGACTTCGTTCTTGTCGGCGCCTTCGCGGACGGTGACCAGACGCTCTTTCGGCGTCATCACTTCGCGGACCTTGGCGTCCAGACGGGTTTCGAAGCGCACGTCACGGGAGGTGACGATGCCGACCAGGTCGCCGTTCGCCAGCACCGGAACGCCGGAGATGTTGTTCAGGCGGGTCAGGTCGAACAGGTCGCGGACGGTGGCGTCGGCGTCGATGGTGATCGGGTCCTTGACCACGCCAGCCTCGAACTTCTTGACCTTGCGCACTTCGCCGGCCTGCTGTTCGATGGTCATGTTCTTGTGGATGATGCCGATGCCGCCTTCCTGGGCCATGGCGATGGCCAGGCGCGCTTCGGTGACGGTATCCATGGCAGCGGAAACCAGCGGAATGTTCAGCTCGATGCCACGAGTCAAACGGGTCTTGAGACTGACTTCATTGGGCAGTACCTCGGAGTAGCCAGGTACAAGGAGGATATCGTCGAAGGTCAGGGCTTCTTGGCTGATACGCAGCATCGCGGGGGCTCCCGGGCGGGAAAAATGGAAGCGCGCCATTATACTCATCCACGGCGCGCCGCTCAATGCAAAATAAGGGCCTTCGGTCAGCCTTGTGGCACTTTTACCTGCACCACCGCCACCGGCTGGTCGAGCCAGTCGGCGAAGCTGTCGAGAAAGGCCTGGGTGAACCCGGCCTCGCCCCAGTTGTTGAAGATGAACCCAAGGTTGGAAAAGGCACATGGCTGCAGGTAAATGAAGCCATTGATGTCGTCCTCATGGCCGCACAGCGGGCAGGTGAAGTTGTCGCTCACCGCCGGCATCCACTCCTCCAGGCTTTCGAACAGCGGCTCGCCGACCTCGCGCCGGCACTCCGGGCAACCGGCCTCCTCAAGGAAGCCCTCGGTCGGGGTATAGATGCAACGCTTGAGCATCACTTCCAGGCCATTGACCTGCTCGCCGAACGGTAGCCTGTCAGGGTGCAGGGCGACCTTGCGCGCGCCCTCGGCCAAGGCATGGCCCATGCGGTTGCCGGTGCGCCCGCAGGTGGTCAGTTGTTCTTCGACGATCTTCTCGCGCACCAGCCAGCGCAGGATGGCCCGCGAACGGGCTTCATGCGAAGGCACGGTGGACAGCTTGGGGACGATGATGCTCTGGGTGTTCATGAACGAAGCGGGCCTGCGGACTGCGGTAATCCTGCAATTCTACCGCTCAGCCGCTCAGGTAGCGACCGATCAGCGCCAGGCCGCTGGCCAGCACCAGCCAGGTGACCAGGCGCACGAAGGCTTCGCGGGACAGCTTCAGGGTCAGTCGACGGCCTGCCCAGAGGCCGATGAACATGACCGGCAACAGGCAGACGGCGAGCAGTAACAGGCTGGTGTCGGCGTAGACGCCGGCAATCAGGAACAACGACAGGCGCACGAGGGTGCTGCAGCTGATCAGCGCGCTCTGGGTCGCGCGTACCTGCTCTTTTATCTCCAGGCGGGCGCTCAGGTAGATCGCATAGAGGAAGCCGCCACTGCCGAACAAGGCGCCGAACAGCCCGCCAACCGTGCCCATGGGCACCGCCCAGAAGCCCGACAACCTGGCCGGCCGTACCTTTACCGCCAGGCCGTAGACCGCATACGCGGTGACGAACAGGCCCATCAGCAGCAACAGCAGGTCGGACTTCAGGTGCAGCAGGAACACCACGCCCAGGGTGCAGCCCACGGCCATGCACGGCAACAGCCGCAGCAGCTCGCCGCGCACCACATCGCGGCGTGATGGCAGCAGGTTGCCGAAGGCGGCGACGAAGTCGAGCAGCACCAATAGCGGGATGATTCGCGACAGGGGCATGAAATGGATCAGTATCGGGCCCGCCACCAATGCCGTGCCGAAACCGGCAATGCCGAAGACGATGTAAGCAGCGCCGACGCCGAGCAGGATGGGCAGCCAGTCAAGGCCGGAAAACGACAACTGGGCGAGCATGGCAGCAGTTCCTGGGAAGACAGACAAAGGTTAGCCAGCCACAAGCCATGCCGACTAATATGCCTTTAACTCCATACCCATCTCGAAAAGGCATGACATGACGTCGATCCGCCAGTTGCGTTACTTCGTGGAAATCGCCGAATGCGGCAGTTTCAGCGGTGCCGCCGAACGGCTGTACATCGCTCAGTCGGCGCTGAGCCGGCAGATCAAGGAGCTGGAGCAGCAACTGGGCACACCACTGTTCGAGCGTACCGCGCGCCTGCCGCGCCTGACATTGGCTGGCCAGGCCTTCCTGGAACGTGCGCGGCGCTTGCTGGCCGACCTGTCACAGGCTGAGCGGGTGACCCGCGACATTGGCGAAGGACTGCAAGGCAGCCTGCGCCTGAACCACTCCAGCACGGTACCGCTGACCGGCCCGCTGCTGGCCCGACTGGGCACTTACCTGCGGGGTAACCCAGGGATTGCGCTGGAGATCGCCCAGCAGTCTTCGGAGGCCCAGCTGGAGGACATCGCCGCCGGACGGCTGGATATCGGCCTGTTGCGCTTGCCGGTACTGCGCCAGCATGAAGGCGTGGTACTGCAGGAGCTGTTCAGCGAACCGTTGTTGCTGGCGGTTGCCGCCGGGCATCCGCTGGCCGGTGCAGCGCGAGTGAGGCTGGAGCAGCTGCGAGAAGAGCGCTTTATTTCCATTCCGCATCGCGATCGTGGCGGGCTGAGTTACCTGTCGGCCTCACTGTGCATGGACGCTGGCTTTTTCCCGCGAGCGGCGCAGGTGCTGTCGCGCAAGACCACGCAGTTGCAGCTGATCCAGGCGGGATTCGGGGTGGCGTTGTTGCCGGATTGCATGCGGGAAATTGCACCAGCCTCGGTCAGTTTCGTGGCGCTGGAGCGGGGATGCGAGAGTACCGTGGCGCTGGCCTGCCGACGCGATGCGGGACAGATGGTGCGCCAGTTCGTGGCAGCGATGCATGACTGACTGGTCCCATCGCCGGTGAGTTCCCCTGCAGTTACTGCGCTGGGCTGAGGCAATGCGAGGTGCTTGTGGGAGCGACCAGGCTGACGATTGGGGCAAGACAGACAACCGGGGCCGATGTCCTTTATGATGCCCGCCATGATCAGAGACCCTTTCGAACGACTCGGCCTGGACCGTGAGGTCCTCACCGTCAGCCAGCTCAACGGCCGCGCCCGCGTGCTGCTGGAAGACGTGTTCCGCAGCGTCTGGGTGGAAGGCGAGATATCCAACCTCGCCCGCCCGGCCTCCGGCCACATGTATTTCACCCTCAAGGACAGCGGCGCCCAGGTGCGTTGCGCGCTGTTCCGGCAGAACGCTACCCGCGTGCGCCAGGCACTGCGTGACGGCCTGGCGGTGCGTGTGCGCGGCAAGGTTTCGCTGTTCGAAGGGCGTGGCGACTACCAATTGATCCTCGATACCATCGAACCGGCCGGTGATGGCGCCCTGCGCCTGGCCTTCGAGGCGCTGAAGGAAAAGCTCGGCGCCGAAGGGCTGTTCAGTGCCGAGCGCAAGAAGCCGCTGCCGGCCCATCCGCAGCGCATCGGCATCATCACCTCGCCCACTGGCGCGGTGATCCGCGACATCATCAGCGTGTTCGGCCGCCGGGCACCGCAGGTCGAGCTGAGCCTGATACCCACCGCCGTGCAGGGCCGCGAGGCGATCAACCAGATCGTCCGTGCCTTGCAGCAGGCCGACCGGCTGGGCTTCGACGCACTGATCCTGGCCCGCGGTGGCGGCTCGCTGGAAGACCTCTGGTGCTTCAACGAAGAAGCCGTGGCACGCGCCGTGGCCGCTTGCGTAACCCCCATCGTCAGCGCCGTCGGCCACGAAACCGATGTGTCGATAAGCGACTTCGTCGCCGACGTGCGCGCGCCGACGCCGTCGGCGGCCGCCGAACTGCTGGCCCCCGACAACAGCGGCCTGCAGCAGCGCCTCGACGGCCTGCAGCGGCGCCTGCTGCTGCGCATGCAAAACCGCCTGACCCACGACCGCCTGCGCCTTGACTCACTGACCCGGCGCCTGCGCCACCCCGGCGAACGCCTGCGCCAGCAAGCGCAACGCCTGGATGACCTGGACATGCGCCTGCGCCGCGCCTTCAACCTCAACCTCAACCAGCGCCGCGAGCGCCTGGCGCGGCTCGATACGCGCCTGGCCGCGCAACACCCTGGGCGCACCCTGAAAATGCTGGAGCAACGCCTGGATAGCCTCGCCGAGCGCCTGCCACGGGCCATGCGCGAAGTGCTCAAGGACCGCCGCCAGCGCTTCCAGGCCCAACTGCAGACGCTGCAGGTGGTCAGCCCGCTGGCGACCCTGGCGCGTGGCTACAGCATCCTTCTCGACGAGCAGGGCCAGGCCATCCGCAGCGCCGGGCAGACTCGCAACGGCCAGCGCCTGACCGCCCGCCTGAACGAAGGCGAGTTGCAGGTCCGCGTCGAAGACAATCACCTGACCCCGGTCACCCTCTCCTTACTGGACTGACACATGCCCCGCCTGTTCGCGCCCCTGCTCGCCCTCTCCCTCATGCTGCTGGCCGCAGGCGCCCAGGCCAGCTACATCACCCGCACCCTGAACAAGCCCGTGCCGGGTGGCGTGGCGGTGGTCGACCTTGGCCCGGCGGCCACGGCGCCGAGCGCGCGCTTCGATGGCAAACCGGTGCTGGTGGTCAAGGAGCAGGACAACTGGCTGGCCATCGTCGGCATTCCGTTGACCCAGAAGCCCGGTACCGCCGTGTTGACCCAGGCCGGTCGCAGCCTGCCATTCAGCGTCGGCAGCAAGAAATACCCCGAACAGCACATCACCTTGAAGAACACCCGCCAGGTCAACCCGAACCCGGACGACCTCAAGCGCATCGACCGCGAGCTGGCTGAACAGATCAAGGCGTATCGCAGTTTCAGCCCGGTATTGCCGAGCAACCTGATCCTCGACAAACCGGTCAGCGGGCCGCTTTCGAGCAAGTTCGGCGTGCGTCGCTTCTTCAATGGCGAGGAACGCAACCCGCATGCCGGGCTGGACTTCGCCGTGCCGGCGGGAACACCGATCAAGACCCCCGCCAACGGCAAGGTGATCCTGGTGGGGGACTACTTCTTCAATGGCCGAACGGTGTTCGTCGACCATGGGCAAGGGTTCATCAGCATGTTCTGCCACATGTCGAAGATTGATGTTCAGCTTGGCCAGCAACTGCGCCGTGGCGACGTGGTCGGGCGCGTGGGCTCGACCGGGCGCGCCACCGGCCCGCACATGCACTGGAATGTCAGCCTGAACGATGCGCGGGTGGATCCGGCGATCTTCATTGGCGCGTTCCAGCCTTGAGCTCCGCGCCGCCTGCTTCGCGGGCATGCCCGCTCCCACAGGGTATCGCGCCGCTCCCGAAGGCTGCGCAATACCTGTGGGAGCGGGCGAGCCCGCGAAGGGGCCAGCACTGACACTCACACATTCGGCGTGTTGCGCCATGGAAAAATACTGCGCAAGCGTCAATAAGTACTCATAAACTTCCAGCTATAAAATCTCGCCATTGCGCTTTTTTTAAGCATTTCTCTCAATTTTTTCCCAACGCTTGCCATCCCCCAACCCACTGGTTAGGGTTGAGGGCATGAAAACCTTCAGCACCCTCATCCTGCTCCGACAACACCGCAGCCTCTGCCTGGTCAGCGCCCGACTACCAGGTTGATCGCATCGCCTCGCCTGTTCATCTCGTTATCGCTCGGCAGGCCCGATCTCGGCCGCACACAAAAGGATTGCTTCCATGACCATGCTCAAAGACCCATCGAAGAAATACCGCGCTTTCCCGACCATCGACCTGCCTGACCGTACCTGGCCGTCGAAGACCATCACCCAGGCGCCAATCTGGTGCAGTTCGGACCTGCGTGATGGCAACCAGTCGCTGATCGAGCCGATGGACTCGGAGAAGAAGCTGCGCTTCTGGAAGACCCTGGTGCAGGTCGGCGTGAAGGAAATCGAAGCCTCGTTCCCGTCGGCCTCGCAGACCGACTTCGACTTCGTGCGCATGCTCATCGAAGACGGCCACATCCCGGACGACACCACCATCCAGGTGCTCACCCAGGCCCGTGAAGACCTGATCGCCCGCACCTTCGAGTCGCTGCGCGGGGCGAAGAAGGCCATCGTCCACCTGTACAACGCCACCAGCCCGTCGTTCCGCCGCATCGTCTTCAACCAGGACAAGCAGGGCGTGAAGGACATCGCGGTGAACGCGGCCAAGCTGTTCGTCAAATATGCCGCCCAGCAGCCAGAAACCCAGTGGACCTTCCAATACTCGCCAGAAACCTTCAGCGCCACCGAGATGGAGTTCGCCAAGGAAGTCTGTGATGAGGTGATCGAGGTTTGGAACCCGACCCCCGAGCACAAGATCATCCTCAACCTGCCGGCCACCGTGGAAGTGTCCACGCCGAACATCTACGCCGACCAGATCGAGTGGTTCTGCCGCAACGTCAGCCGGCGCGACAGCGTGATCATCAGCCTGCACTGCCACAACGACCGTGGCACCGGCATCGCCGCCACCGAACTGGGCCTGATGGCCGGCGCCGACCGTGCCGAAGGCTGCCTGTTCGGCAACGGCGAACGTACCGGTAACGTTGACCTGGTGACCCTGGCGCTGAACCTCTACACCCAAGGCATCGACCCGCTGCTGGACTTCTCCGACATCGACGGCGTGCGCAAGGTGGTCGAAGAGTGCAACCAGCTGCCAGTACACCCACGCCACCCGTACGTCGGCGACCTGGTCCACACCGCATTCTCTGGCTCGCACCAGGACGCCATCCGCAAGGGCTTCGCCAAGCAGCAGGAAGGCGAGCTGTGGGAAGTGCCATACCTGCCGATCGACCCGGCCGACATCGGCCGCAGCTACGAGGCGGTGATCCGCGTCAACAGCCAGTCGGGCAAAGGCGGCATCACCTACCTGCTCGAGCAGGAATACGGCATCAGCCTGCCACGTCGCATGCAGATCGAGTTCAGCCAGGTGGTGCAAGGTGAAACCGACCGCCTGGGCCTGGAAATGACCGCCCAGCAGATCTACAGCCTGCTGCACAAGGAATACCTCCAGGCCAATGCCCCCTACGCACTGGTCAGCCACCGCCTGCAGGAAGAAAACGGCCACAGCGCAGTGGAAGTGGAAGTCGCCGGTGAAGGCGAAACCACCCTGCACTGGCGCGGCAAGGGCAACGGCGCCCTGGAAGCCCTGGTCGCCGGCTTGCCGGTATCGGTGGAGATCATGGACTACAACGAGCACGCCATCGGTGCCGGTACCAACGCCAAGGCGGCGGCCTACATCGAACTGCGCGTGGCCGGCGGCCGTCCGGTGCACGGCGTGGGTATCGACGAGAACATCACCACTGCCAGCTTCAAGGCTCTGTTCAGCGCACTGAACCGCTCGCTGAGCCAGCAGGAAGCCAAGGCGGCATAAGCAGCCCCCGGCAAACCAGGCCCGCATCCTTGATGCGGGCTTTTTTTTTGCCTGTTTGCCCGCGTCCAGAGGCTGGCCACTGTTTTGCCTTGCGGTTTGGGTATACTGCGCCAGCCCTCTTCAACTCATGCAAGGAGCACCATGAGCCGCCGCCAGGAATGTACCCGATGAGCGTCCCGCTGAGCGAACAGATCGGGGCCATGGGCCTCGTCGACCAGCTGCGTCATCGCGAGATGGAAATCCAGGAACACCTGGACCTGCCCCGGCGTCGCGCCGAAGTGGCCGAGCGGATCCGCAGCTATTACCAGAACAATGGCATCGCCTTCGAAGACGCGATGATCGAAGAAGGCGTACGCCTGTTCTTCTCGCGCCGCCTGGTGTTCGAGGCCCCCACGCTGAACTTGGCCCAGCGCCTGCTGGTACGCCTGAACATGGCGCGCGGCACGCTGCTGAAGATCACCGCAATCGGCGCCGTGACAGTGGCCCTGCTGCTGGGCCTGAACTGGTCAGAGAACATCCGCGCGCAAAGAGAAACCGCGCAATTGGCAACGCACAGCCAGGCCCTGCAGCACCGGCAACAACAGATGCTTGAGCGCCTGAAGGCAGTGACACTGCCCGCTGAGGATCGCCAGGCTCTGACGGGCTGGGCCGTACAGGCCGGGAAAGACATCGCCAGCCAGAAGTTCAAAGTGGCAGAAAACACGCTCGGTGTGCTGGATGACTACCTGGACTACGCCGCCGAGCCCCTGACCCTCTCACTGGTCGACCGCCCCGGCGTCAAGTCCGGCGTGGAACGCTGCTACGAAGCGGCCGGCTGCAGCGCGAACAGCCTGCGAGGCAAAAGCTGGTACCTGATCGTCGAGGCCCTGGACGCCACCGGCAAGCCAACCCAGGTGCCAGTGACCAGCGTCGAGGACGGCAAGACCCGCTGGGCCGACCAGTTCGGCGTGCGGGTCAGCCATGACGAGTACCAGAAGCTGCGCCAGGACAAGCTTGACGATGGCCATATCAGCCAACGGGTCATCGGCGACAAGCCCGCCAACACCCTGGCCCTGCGCTTTACCCAGCGCACCAGCTCAAACCCCGACATGATCCTGCAATGGTGACGCCATGACCCCGACCGCCCTCGCCAAAGCACTTGAGAAGAACTCGCGCCAGGCCGAAAAGCACCTGCGCCAGGCCGAGGAGGCCTTGTATGCCGAGGCCGACCAGGAAACCCGACTCGAACACCTGATCGCGTCGAAACTGAGCGAAATCGCCGGCCTGCACCTGGAAGCCAACCCCGCGCAAGACCAACACACCCGGCAACTGCTCGAACAGCGTGAGCTGGAGCGTACGGCACTCGGCCAGCAACTCGAGCAGGTCGAACGGTCCATCGCCAGCAGCCTGGCGAAACAGCAGGCAATACGCCAGAACCTCGGCCAGCTGGATGCCAAGGCCCAGGCCCTGCTGGAACAGGACCCGGCACATCGCCGTTTGCTCGAGCAGCTGGACGCCGCTGACCTGGCCGAACGGCAAGCCCAGGCCGGCTACACGGAAATCCGTGACGAATGCGCCAGCAAGCTGCAAGTCTACGCCACCCACCCCCTCTACTGCTTCCTCAAGGCACGCCAGTACGGTACCGAGCAGTACCGCCCCAAGCTTTTCCAGCGTGCACTGGACGACTACCTGGCCCGCAAGGTGGACTTTCGCGTCAACCACGCCAACGAGCAGATCCTCCTGGCCATGCAAGCCCGCAACGAGACCCTTGCCCAGACCCTCGGCGAGGCGCGCCAGCAGTTGCATGCACAACACCAGCAACAACTGGACAAGGCGCGCGAGAGCCTCGGCATGCAGGCGTCGATGACCCAAGAGCAAGACCTCGACACGTTGCTTGGCGAGGCCAAGGCCCAGGCCAGTGCGCTGCATGCGCAGCTGGCCGCCTTCAACGAGCAGCGTGACCCGCACCTGCAGCAGCTGCGCCAGGCGATCGCCAAGCGGCTCAAGGAGCGGCCTCTGGCCGAACTGATCGTCGAGGCGGCCAAGACCCCTGACCAGCGTGACGATGTACTGGTCGGCGATCTGCAATTGCTGCACGCCCGCCTGCGGGAACTGCAGCAGCGCCTGAGGGCCGCACGCGACGAGGCCGCCGACCAGCGCCGCCTCTACGAGCGCGCCAAGACCCTCGAGTACGCACTGCGTGACGACCATTACCGCGATCCGAGTAACGAATACGAGCTGCCCCAGCCAATCGAGCAGGTGCTGGCGGGCTATATGCAAGGCCAGTTCGACACGTACGCCGTGCAGAAGCTCCTCGACGAAAACCGCCAGTATGTGCCGCTGCACCGCCGCGGCGATGCCAGGAACCACCAGTGGGGCAGCGCATCGATTTATACCTCGGGCGACTTCGCTGGTTCGCGCACCTCGTCCGGTAGTACTTTCCACACCTCGAGCAGTTCAGGTGGCGGGGGGTTCAAAACCACCCACAGCTCAGGTGGCGGCGGCTTCCGCACTACCGACAGTTTCTGACGCACTCCCCAGACAACCACTCAGGCAAGGACACCCATGAGCCAATACCTCCAACGCGCCCTCGACGGCCTGCGCCAACTCGGTATCTCCTTCAGCCAGCCGACCCAACCGGCCCCGGTGCTGGTACTGCTGGACAAGGTCGCGCACTACGACGAACAACGCGTCACCGGCATTGCCGCAGTGCTGCAACAGGCGACGCTGTTCAACCAGACCGTGCGCGAACAGATCGCCGGCATGGACATCTCGCACCGCTACATGAACATCACCGACAGCTTCACCTCGATCCGCGAGGATGCAGCCGCGATGGCCTCGTGGATGGACGACGGGCGCCTGGACACCGTCGAACGCCTGAAGATGGCCTGGATGAACATGCGCCGCGGCTCTATCCCGAGCCGTTTCGAGGACATCCGCAAACATTACCTGGACGTGTGCGAAGCCGCCAGTGACCAGATCACCCGGGAAGGCCTGATCCTTGAGTCGTACATGGACTTCCGCCTGGCCATGAAGACTGCCGAGGTCGACGCCCAGCAGGTGCTGACCCTCGCCGGGCAGTCGCTGCAGCAGCGCACCCAGGCCCTGGATGCCGCCAACGCCGCCGTGGCCGCCGCCGAAGGGCAGGAACCGGCCCAGCGCGCAGCCCTTGAGCTGGCCCGCGACGAGGCGGTACGCGCGCTGCAGAATGAAGACAAGAGCTACCAGATCGTCAAGGACATCGCCGACGACCTGCGGGTCGGCTACAACACCGCCGAGATGGTGTTCGCCCGCATCAGCCAGGTGCACGTGGTCAAGGAGCGCCAGTACCAGCGCATGATCTCGTTCTTCTCCACCAACGAAGTGGTGCTCACCAGCCTGGCCGTGTCGTTCACCGCCAACCAGGGCATGGCCGAGGCCACCCACACCCTCAACGCCACCACTGCCGGCATCAACAAGGGCCTCGAGGCCTTGGGCGAGCTGGGCAACAAGCAGCTCGGCGCAGCGATGAAAGCCAGCTATGGCTCGACCCTGCGGGTCGAATCGGTACGCGCGCTGGCCCAGGCCACCCTGGACTTCCAGAACGACATGAAAGGCCTGACCGAGACCTACCGTGCCGAGTCGACCAAGGCCGCGCAGGACATCGCCACGGCCGTCGAAGACGCCAAACGCGCCTTCTCCAACCTGCTGACCAAGGCCGCGCAGTGAAGCAAGGCTCGCTCAGCGAACAGATGGGGGCCATGGCCCTCGTCGATCAGCTGCGCCTGCAGCAACGGCAGGTGCAGGATCACCTGGACCTGCCGCGCCGTCGCGAAGAAGTGGCGCAACGTATCCGCACTTATTACCAGGCCCAGGGAATCGCCTGCGACGACGCTGTGATCGACCAGGGGGTACGGGCTTTCTTCGCCGAGCGCCTGGTGTTCAAGGCACCCGAGCTGTCTCGCCAGAGCCGCTCATGGTGCTGGCTGATCACGCGCCAGGGACGTATCGCGGTATTGCTGTTCCGTGCCTTGCTACTCATCGGCACCTTCGCCCTGGTGGCGAAGCTCGAAGCAGTGACCCGCTAGCGGGCGGCAAAAAAAAGGGGCGCCGACCAAGCGCCCCATAAGCCGTAAAGCACACAACAGATTCAGTTGGCGTCCAGCAGTGCCATCGCCTCGGCGCTGCACGCCTCGATACGCGCCCAGTCGCCGTTCTTGATCCAGCTGCTGTCGAGCATCCAGGTCCCCCCCACGCACATCACATTGCCCAGTGCCATGTAATTGCGCACGTTGGCCGGGTTCACACCGCCAGTCGGGCAGAAACGAATGTCGCCGAACGGGCCGGCGAAGGCCTTGATCGCCGCCACACCGCCGCTGATTTCCGCCGGGAACAGCTTGAAGCGGCGATAGCCCAGGGCATAGCCCATCATGATCTCGGATGGCGTGCTGATGCCTGGCAGCAGCGGGATCTCGCTGTCGACACCGGCTTCGAGAATGTCCTGGGTGATGCCCGGCGTGACGACGAACTGCGCGCCAGCGGCTTCCACCGCCGCGAACATGCTGCGATCGAGCACAGTGCCGGCGCCGACGCACAGCTCCGGGCGCTGCTCACGCAGCACCTGGATAGCCTTCAGGCCATGCTGCGAACGCAAGGTCACCTCCAGGGTGCGGATACCGCCCGCAGCCAGGGCGTCAGCCAATGGCAGGATGTCTTGCTCACGGGCAATGGTGATTACCGGGAGGATGCGCGCCTGTTCGCAGATGGCATCGATCCGGGCGGCTTTATCCGCCATCGAAAGCTTGGGCTGTGGGCGTTCAAGGGTGGTCATGACTGTGGATCCTTGGCTCATGGGCACCAGTAGATGTCCAGGGGGTCGTGAAGAAAGGCGCGAATCGGCATTTCGGAAAGGTCGTTGCCCGCCAGCGCGGCGCGCAGGGTAGCGAGTTTGCCCGGGCCTTGCACGGACAGCGCGATGAATGCCGCACTGGCCAGCAGCGAGCGCGTCATCGACAGGCGCTGGTGCGGCACGCTCGGGGCCAGCATCGGCAGGCAGCGGCGCTTGCTATTCAGCGCCAGGCCTTCGGCAAGGTTGGGGCTGTCGGGGAACAGCGAGGCGGTATGGCCATCGTCCCCCATGCCCAGCACCAGCACATCGATCGGCGGCAGTTCTGCCAGGGCCTGATCGGCGCTCACCGCGGCCGCCTCGAGGCTACCGGCCTGCCGATAGAGCCCGACGAAGCGGGCCTTGGCGGCAGCGACCTTGAACAGGTGGCGGGCCAGCAGCCCGGCATTGCTGTCGGCGTGCTCCACCGGCACCCAGCGCTCGTCGGCCAGGCTGACGGTGACCTTGGTCCAGTCCAGCGGCTCAACGGCCAGCCTTTCGAGGAAGGGCACCGGGCTGCGACCGCCAGACAACACCACGCAGGCTTGCCCCTTGGCGGCAATGGCTGCACGCAGGCGTTCGGCCACGTCATGGGCCAAGGTAGCGCAGAGCGCCTTGGCTTCAGGCAGGTCGTGCGCCCGCACCGCTGCAGGCAGTTTCAATTCAGATATCGCCATACCACGCCCTCCCATCACGCGTGATCAATGCAATCGAGCTCATCGGCCCCCAGGAACCCGCCGCGTAAGGCTTGGGCGCATCGCCCGCGTTACGCCAGCCGGCGATCAACTGGTCACACCACTTCCAGGCGTACTCGATCTCGTCCTTGCGCACGAACAGGTTCTGGTTGCCCCGCATCACTTCGAGCAGCAAGCGCTCGTAGGCATCCGGGATCCGCGAACTGCGCCAGGTATCGGAAAAATTCAGTTGCAGCGGGCCACTGCGCAGTTGCATGCCCTTGTCCAGGCCCTGCTCCTTGGTCATTACCCGCAAGGATATGCCTTCGTCCGGTTGCAGGCGGATGATCAGCTTGTTACCGATCTGCAAACGCTGTTCCGGGGCGAAGATGTAGTGCGGGGTTTCCTTGAAGTGGATGACGATCTGCGACAGCTTCTGCGGCATGCGCTTGCCGGTGCGCAGGTAGAACGGCACACCCGACCAGCGCCAGTTGCGGATGTCGGCACGCAGGGCGACGAAGGTTTCGGTGTCGCTCTGCGCGTTGGAGTTGTCTTCCTCCAGGTAGCCAGGCACCGGCTTGCCATCGCTGTAGCCGGCGATGTACTGGCCGCGCACCACGCGGGTGCTCAACCCTTCCCCGGTGATTGGCGCCAGCGCCTTGAGTACCTTGACCTTTTCGTCACGGATGCTGTCGGCCGACAACTCGCTGGGCGGGTCCATGGCAATCAGGCAGAGCAGCTGCAGCAAGTGGTTCTGGATCATGTCGCGCAGCTGGCCGGCCTTGTCGAAATAGCCCCAGCGGCCCTCGATGCCGACCTTCTCGGCCACGGTGATCTCCACATGGGAGATGGAGTTCTGGTTCCACTGGGTTTCGAACAGACTGTTGGCAAAACGCAGGGCGATCAGGTTCTGCACGGTCTCCTTGCCCAGGTAGTGGTCGATGCGATAGACGCGGCCTTCCGGGAAGAAGCGCGCCACGGCATCGTTGACCCGCCGCGACGACTCCAGGTCATGGCCGATGGGTTTCTCCAGCACCACCCGCGTGCGTGGCGCCAGGCCGGCCTTGTCGAGGTTCTCGCAGATCGCGCCGTAGACCGCCGCCGCGGTGGCGAAGTAGGCGATCAGCGGCTGCTCGCCGGTCAGTTGTTCGGCCAGGGCCTGGTAGCCTTCGGGCTGCAGGAAGTCCAGGTGCTGGTAGCGCAGGCGGCCAAGGAAGCGCGCCAATGCAGCGGGCTCGATGTCAGCCTCGGGCACATGCCGGCGCAGGTGCGCTTCGATGGTGTTCAGGTGATCTTCGGCACTTCCGGCCTCGCGGGCCAGCGCCAACAGACGGGTGTCGGCGTGCAGGAGGTTGGCACGGTCGAGCTGGTAGAGCGCAGGAAACAGCTTGCGCAAGGCCAGGTCGCCGAGTGCGCCAAACAGGGCAAAGGTGCAAGGTTCGACACTGATCGCAGCCATGATGTTGGTTCTTTCCTAAAGTTGGTCTAGGAATACCGCTTTCACACACGGTTTTCAAGGGATAATGTAGTAAAAACCACAACATTACACTCAAACGTTAGAGACAAGTGGTACGTCAATCGCGCCGACAGTACGATAGACGACCGTGCAAAAAGCCTGCTGCTCCCACAGCCGGCTGTCTTCCCGACCCAAGGACACACCCATGGACCGCGTGCGAAACCTCCTGGAACAGATCCAGGGACGCCTCGACGAGCTGAACAAGGCCGAACGCAAAGTCGCCGAAGTCATCCTGCTCAACCCGCAACAAGCCACCCGCTTCAGCATCGCCGCGCTGGCCCAGGCGGCCAAGGTCAGCGAACCGACCGTCAACCGCTTCTGCCGTTCGTTCGGCGTCAGCGGCTACCCGGAGCTCAAGCTGCAACTGGCGCAGAGCCTGGCCAGCGGTGCAGCTTACGTAAGCCGCGCAGTGGAAGCCGACGATGACCCGGCAGCCTACACCCAGAAGATCTTCGGCAGTGCCATCGCCTCGCTTGACAGCGCCTGCCAGCAACTGGACCCGCAACAGGTCAGCCGTGCCGTGGACATGATGATCCAGGCCCGGCAGATCCACTTCTTCGGCCTCGGCGCCTCGGCACCGGTGGCGCTCGATGCCCAGCACAAGTTCTTCCGCTTCAACCTCGCGGTATCGGCCCATGCCGATGTCCTGATGCAACGCATGCTGGCCTCGGTGGCACACACTGGCGACCTGTTCGTGATCATCTCCTACACCGGGCGCACCCGCGAACTGGTCGATGTGGCACGCCTGGCCCGGGAAAACGGCGCCTCGGTGCTCGGCCTGACGGCTGCCGGCTCACCGCTGGCCCAGGCCTGCAGCCTGAGCCTGCACATTCCGCTGCCGGAGGACACTGACATCTACATGCCGATGACCTCGCGGATCATCCAGCTGACCGTGCTCGACGTGCTGGCTACCGGTATGACCCTGCGCCGCGGTGTGGACTTCCAGCCGCACCTGCGCAAGATCAAGGAAAGCCTCAACGCCAGCCGCTACCCGATCGAGGACGACGAACTCAACTGAGCCGGTGCGCCTGCAACCGCAGGTGTGCACGCTGCCCCGGTGCCAGGCTCAGGCCCTCACCACTGCCACTGGCCGCCTCGACACAGACGAAGCCCTGGCATTCACGGCCGCTGACGCCCATCAGCGGCCGGTTGCCCGGGTGCCAGACCACGGTGTCGTCGCTGTCGCCCGTATCAATGCACAGTTCACGCTCCCAGGCCGGGTCCTGCAGCTGCACCCTTGGCGTACCCGGGTAAACCTTCTGGCAGCCGCCCTTGAGCTTGAGCGCGCCGCCTTCACGGCAGGCCTGGCGACTCAGGCGGTCATAGCCTTCGATATCCTCAAGCCCAGACAGCGCTATCTCGGAAACGTCACTGATGCGCCAGTAGGCCAGCAGCGCATGACTCAGCTGGCAAGGTTCGCTGTCCTGATGCTCGGTGCTCAGGCTCAGTTCCATACGGCTGCCAAGCCTGGCGTGCAGGTCCACCTGCCAATCGCACAGGTCCAGCCGCCACTTCAGGCTGACGCCCTCCTCGTCTTCACGGCTGTCCACCAGTTTCCAGTCCAGCAAGCGCGCCCAGCCATGGGCAGGCCACAGGTCTTCACTGGGGTGACGGCCATACCAGGGCCAGCACACCGGCACTCCACCGCGAATCGCGCCCACTTGCGGCCATTGCTCGGCGCACCACAGCCAGGGCCGCTCGCCGCTCGGCTGGAAGTGCAGCAGTTGCGCGCCCTGGCGGCTGAACACCGCCTGGCAACGGGGATGGTCGATGATCAGCACATCGCGCTGCTGGTAACGCTCCCACTCGAACGTCGGCCGGGGCCGCTGCGAGGAAAAGAAGCGATGTAGCGGATGTTCGGGCATGGTTCCAAGCTCTTGTTGTTTGAGATAGCGCTGTCTCGGCCTGTTCCCGACAACCACTGCAAGCCAGTGGGTGCCGGGAGCCGAATTTGGATTGGCGTAAATTTACAACAAGTATGCTTAGAAAGACGACTGAATCTTCAAACCTGCGACCAGCGCGTTGTCCACTTCGTCCACACCGCCCGGGCTCTTGATGTACTGCAGGTTGGGCCGTACGGTCAGCCAGTTGGTGACATGGAAGCCGTAGTAGAGCTCGGCGTTGTATTCGGTGCGCTGCAGCGGCACGAAGCCTGGGTTGTCGTAATCATCGATACCGCTCTGGGTGTTGAGCAGTTCGGCGCGCTTCTTGACGTCGTCATTTACGTGGATACGCGCCACGCCGAAACCGATATCGTCCTTGGGCCGAGCGTCGAAGGCACCTTTGTAGACCAGGCCGACCTGCTGGTAGTTGTCGACCACGTTGGTGGCCTTGTCATGCACGGTGAAGTTGGCGAACAGGCTCAGGCCACGGTTGATGTCGCCGCCATGGGCGGTGACCTGCTGCTGCGCCACTACCCACCAGCCGTGCTTGCTCGAGTGCGACTTGAAGGCCTCGCCGGTAACCGCCTGCGGGTTGCCGTTGACATCTTCGAACACGTCGTCGGCCTTGGCCGTGCTGTAGTAATAACCCAGGCGGTACTCGCCCGGCAGGCCATTGACCTTGGGGGACCAGACCATCTCCACCGGCAGGATCGCGCCTTTGGTGCCGCTGCCGCTGAGCTTGAAGCCGTTGCCGGTCTCCAGGTTGGACGGGTTCTGTTCGAAGGCACCGACCTGGACGAAAAATTCCGGGGTGATGTTGTACTTCACCCGCAGCGCCCACTGGCTGACTGGCCAGTTGTACCAGATACCGCCGACCCAGTTGCCCACTTGCGAACCGCAGAAGGCCAGGTTCTGGAAGTCGCAAGGGAAGCTGTTGAAGTCCTCGCCCTCACCGAAACGGCCAACTTTGACGTCCAGCGCGCCGTCGAAGTACTTCTGCTTGACCCACATCTGTGTAAGCCGCCAGGTCTGGCCACGGCCCCACACTTCCTGCACCGAGCTGAACTGCCCGGCACGCGGGTCGCTGATGCGGTCGTTGGACAGGTTGCGGCCACTGCGCTCAGTGATCGCCAGCTTGAATTCGGCATCGTGCCAGCCGAGGATCTTCTGCAGGTCCAGGTGTGCGCCAAGGGCGAACTGGTCGCTGTAGCGCGCGGTCTTGTCGTCGTTGTAGCCGCCATGCAGGTTGCCGGCCACCTCGCCGACATAGTCGAGGGTGAAGTCATAGCCCTTGTCCAGCAGCTCGGTGCGGGCGCCGCCCCAGTCGCCGGTCATCCATTTCGACTCGCTGGAGAATGCCTCGGCAGCCTGCACCCCGCTGCTGCCAACCACGGCGAGCAGGGCCAGTGAACCCAATGTGCTGATGCGATTGCGCTGTTCCATCCCTTTGCGTCCTCTTTTTTCTTATTGACGGTGTAGACGAGTTATCGGCCCTTGAAGTGAGCCACGTTGTCCTTTACGGCGGTATGACTGCTGGCCAGGTGCAAACGCTCGCCGCTGTCGGCGTCGAACAGCAGCACCCGAGCCGGGTCGAACTGCAGATCCAGGCTGTCGCCTACCCGGCAGGCAATGTCCGGCGCCAGGCGACAGCAGACCTTGGTCTGGTTGAAGGTAACGAACACCAGCAGGTCCGGCCCGGTGGGCTCGGTCACCTGCACTTCGGCGCGGATACCCGGCAGGCCATTGCCCTCGCCTGCGCCCAAGGCAATCTGTTCGGGGCGAATGCCGAGGATGATCTCGCGACCGTCGAGGTCATCATTGGCCGGCCCCAACGGCAGTTCGCAGCGGGCCTGGCCGCTGTCGAGCACCGCCAACAGGCGCCCGTCCTGTTTGGTCAGGCGTACCGGAATGAAGTTCATCGGCGGCGAACCGATGAAGCTGGCGACGAACTGGTTGGCCGGGTCGTTGTAGATCTGCTGTGGGGTGCCGAACTGCTGGATGATGCCGTCCTTCATCACCGCCACCTTGTCGCCCAGGGTCATGGCCTCGATCTGGTCGTGGGTGACATACACCGTGGTGGTCTTCAGGCGCTGGTGCATCAGTTTCATTTCAGTGCGCATCTCGACCCGCAGCTTGGCATCGAGGTTGGACAGCGGTTCGTCGAACAGGTAGATCTTCGGTCGCCGCGCCAGCGCCCGGCCCATGGCCACACGCTGTTGCTGGCCACCTGACAGTTGTGCCGGCTTGCGCGCGAGCAGGTGCTCGATCTGCAGCAACTTGGCCACCCGCGCCACCTCTTCGTCGATGGCGGCCTGCGGCATCTTGCGAATCTTCAGGCCGAATTCGATGTTCTCGCGCACGCTCATGGTCGGGTACAGCGCATAGGACTGGAACACCATGGCGATGTCGCGATCCTTGGGGCTCATGCCGCTGACGTCCTGATCATCGATGAGGATCGCCCCGCCGGTGATGTTTTCCAGGCCGGCGATGCAGTTCATCAGGGTCGACTTGCCGCAGCCAGAGGGGCCGACCAGGATCAGGAACTCGCCATCCTTGATCGAAAGCTGGATGTCCTTGAGTGTGTCTGGCAGGCCGCTGCCGTAGGTCTTGTTCACATTGCGAAGTTCGAGCGTTGCCATGACTTACCCCTTGACCGCGCCGGCGGTGAGCCCGCGGACGAAATATTTGCCTGCCACCACGTAGACCAGCAGGGTTGGCAAGCCGGCGATCATCGCCGCCGCCATGTCGACGTTGTATTCCTTGGCCCCGGTGCTGGTGTTGACCAGGTTGTTCAGGGCCACGGTGATCGGTTGCGAGTCGCCACTGGAAAACACCACGCCGAACAGGAAGTCGTTCCAGATCTGGGTGAACTGCCAGATCAGGCAGACCATGATGATTGGTGTTGACATCGGCAGGATGATGCGGCGGAAGATGGTGAAGAAGCCGGCGCCGTCCAGGCGCGCAGCCTTGACCAGGGCATCGGGAATGCTCACGTAGAAATTGCGAAAGAACAGCGTGGTGAAAGCCAGGCCGTAGACCACGTGCACCAGCACCAGGCCGGTGGTAGTACTGGCCAGGCCCAGCTTGCCGAGGGTGAACGAGGCCGGCAGCAGCACGGTCTGGAACGGCAGGAAGCAGCCGAACAGCAGCAAGCCGAAGAACAGTTGCGAACCGCGGAAGCGCCACATCGACAGTACATAGCCATTCAGTGCGCCGATGGTGGTGGAGATCAGCACCGCCGGTACGGTGATCATGATCGAGTTCCAGAAGTAGCCACTCACCGTAGCCCAGGCCTTGACCCAGCCGATACCGGTGATCACGGCAGGCCAGCTCAGCAGGTTGCCGGTACTGATGTCTTCCGGCGATTTGAAGCTGGTGAGCAGCATTACCACTAACGGCACCAGGTACAACAGCACGGCGATCAGCAGCACCGCATGGATCGCGACGCGGCTCGGGCTGAGCGCTGGTTTCTCCGAAAGACTATGCATGGCGCTTGCTCCGCAGTTCCGAGTAGAGGTACGGCACGAGGATCGCCAGGATCGCCCCAAGCATCAGGATGGCGCTGGCCGAGCCCATGCCCATCTGGCCGCGGCTGAAGGTGAAGGAGTACATGAACATCGCCGGGAGGTCGGAGGAATAACCCGGGCCACCAGCCGTCATCGCCGCCACCAGATCGAAACTCTTGATGGCGATGTGCGACAGAATCATCAGCGAGCTGAAGAACACCGGGCGCAGGCTGGGCAGTACCACGGTCCAGTAAATGCGCGGCAGGCTGGCGCCGTCGATCTGAGCGGCGCGGATGATCGACTGGTCGACCCCGCGCAGGCCGGCGAGGAACATCGCCATGATGAAGCCCGAGGCCTGCCACACGGCGGCGATCACCAGGCAGTACACCACCCGGTCAGGGTCGATCAGCCAGTCCAGGCGAAAGCCCTCCCAGCCCCAGTCGCGCAGCAGCTTGTCCAGGCCCATGCCGGGGTTGAGCAACCACTTCCAGGCGGTGCCGGTGACGATCATCGACAGCGCCATGGGGTACAGGTAGATGGTGCGGATGAAGCCTTCGCGACGGATGCGCTGGTCCAGCAATACCGCCAGCAGCACGCCAATGGCCAGGCTGATGGCGATGAACAAGCCACCGAACAACATCAGGTTCTTGCTCGCTACCCACCAGCGGTCGTTGTCGAACAGCCGGGCGTACTGCGCCAGGCCTGCCCACTTGTAGGTCGGCAGAAAGGTCGAGGTGGTGAAGGACAGGACGAAGGTCCACAGGATGTAGCCGTAGAAGCCCACCAGGACGATGAACATGCTCGGCGCCAGCACCAGTTTCGGAAGCCAGCGCTGCAGCGCGTCCAGGGGGGAGGCCCGCAGTTGGGCGGTTGTTGTTGTCATGGGTCACCTTTCAGGCGCT
>NZ_BCBG01000036.1:0-54018 GCF_001320485.1 Pseudomonas sp. NBRC 111130 | reverse complement strand
CGCCGCCAAACTATCGGCATACGCCTGCAGCCGTCCAATCCCTTGTGAACACCCGTTCACCCAGCCCTCTCTCTCCCGTACACTGCGCGATTGCGACAGTGTTTGTCGCATTGCCGAAAGCCTGGCTAAAACAGGGTTTTGCGCTGTAACAAGTTGTCGCTTGGCCGCAAGGACAGGCGCGGTTCAGTCCTTACAATCCCCCCATCGCTCGCCACTTCCAGGCCAGCGTTCCTCTTCAGGAGACTCAGATGTCCGTTGAGCAAGCCCCGGTGCAACGTGCCGATTTCGACCAGGTCATGGTCCCCAATTATTCTCCGGCGGCCTTCATTCCTGTGCGAGGCGAGGGTTCCCGCGTCTGGGACCAGTCGGGCCGCGAACTCATCGACTTTGCCGGCGGCATCGCGGTGAACGCCCTGGGCCATTGCCACCCGGCCCTGGTCAAGGCCCTGACCGAACAGGCCAACACCCTCTGGCACGTATCCAACGTATTCACCAACGAACCAGCCCTGCGCCTGGCGCACAAGCTGGTCGATGCCACCTTTGCCGACCGGGCGTTCTTTTGCAACTCCGGCGCCGAGTCCAACGAGGCCGCCTTCAAGCTGGCCCGTCGCGTCGCCCATGACCGCTTCGGCCCTGAGAAGCACGAGATCATCTCTACCGTGAACAGCTTCCACGGTCGCACCCTGTTCACCGTCAGCGTCGGTGGCCAGCCCAAGTACTCCGACGGCTTCGGCCCGAAGATCACCGGCATCAGCCATGTGCCCTACAACGACCTGGAAGCGTTGAAGGCACAGATTTCCGACAAGACCTGCGCCGTGGTGATCGAACCGATCCAGGGCGAAAGTGGCGTGGTACCGGCCGACAAGGCTTACCTGGAAGGCGCGCGCAAGCTGTGCGACGAGCACAATGCCCTGCTGATCTTCGACGAAGTGCAGACTGGCGTTGGTCGCACCGGCTCGCTGTACGCTTACCAGCACTTCGGCGTGACCCCGGACATTCTGACCAGTGCCAAGAGCCTGGGCGGCGGTTTCCCGATCGGCGCCATGCTGACCACCACCGACATCGCCAAGCACCTGGCGGTCGGCACCCACGGCACCACCTACGGCGGCAACCCGCTGGGCTGCGCCGTCGCCTGCGCGGTGCTGGACGTGGTCAATACCCCGCAAACCCTGGCGGGCATCAAGGCCAAGCACGAGCGCTTCAAGTCCCGCCTGGAAAAGATCGGCCAGCAGTACGGTCTGTTCAGCCAGGTACGGGGCGTCGGCCTGCTGATCGGCTGCGTGCTGTCCGAAGCCTGGAAGGGCAAGGCCAAGGACGTGCTCAACGCTGCTGAAAAAGACGGCGTGATGGTGTTGCAGGCCGGCCCGGATGTGGTCCGCTTCGCGCCAAGCCTGGTGGTCGAAGATGCCGACATCGATGAAGGACTCGATCGCTTCGAACGCGCTGTGGCGCAACTGACCCAAGGCTGATCGGCCTGCGGTCCGTTCACCGGCCGGGGCCGTTCGAGGCCTCGGGCCGGTGAACCTCGAATTCCAGTGCGGGGGCTGATACGCCCGCCGATTTTCCGTGCCGTCGTGAATGGCCCGTTTTTCCAAAGGAGTGACACCATGCTGGTGATGCGCCCCGCGCAAATGGCTGATCTGAACGAAGTGCAGCGCATGGCTGCCGACAGCCCCGTTGGTGTCACCTCGCTGCCGGACGATGCCGCCCGCCTGGGCGACAAGATTGCCGCCTCGGAAACCTCCTTCGCCGCTGAAGTCAGCTTCAACGGTGAAGAAAGCTACTTCTTCGTGCTCGAGGACAGCGAGACGGGCAAGCTTTCGGGGTGTTCGGCCATCGTCGCCTCGGCTGGCTATTCCGAGCCGTTCTACAGCTTCCGCAACGAAACCTTCGTGCATGCTTCGCGTGAACTGAAGATTCACAACAAGATCCACGTCCTCTCGTTGTGCCACGACCTGACCGGCAACAGCCTGCTGACCAGCTTCTATGTGTTGCCGGAACTGGTGAACAGTGGCTGGGCCGAGCTCAACTCCCGTGGCCGCCTGCTGTTCATGGCCTCGCATCCGGAGCGCTTCGCCGACTCGGTGGTTACCGAGATCGTCGGCTACAGCGACGAACAAGGCGAATCGCCGTTCTGGGATGCCATCGGTCGCAACTTCTTCGACCTCAACTATGCCCACGCCGAGCGCCTGTGTGGCCTCAAGAGCCGCACCTTCCTCGCCGAACTGATGCCGCATTACCCGATCTACGTGCCACTGCTGCCCGACGACGCCCAGGAAGCGATGGGCCAGGTGCACCCACGGGCACAGATCACCTTCGACATCCTCATGCGCGAAGGCTTCGAGACCGAGCACTACATCGATATCTTCGACGGCGGCCCGACGCTGCATGCGCGTACCTCGGGCATTCGCTCGATCGCCCAGAGCCGCGTGGTGCCGGTCAAGGTGGACGACACCCCGGTCAAGGGCGGTCGTCCTTACCTGGTGTGCAACGGCCAGTTGCAGGATTACCGCGCCGTGCTGCTGGAGCTGGACTGGGTGCCGGGCAAGCCGGTCAGCCTCAGCAGCCAGGCGGCCGAAGCCCTCGGTGTTGGGGAAGGCGCCAGCGTGCGCCTGGTCGCCGCCTGAGCCACGGTGCGCTAGCCGGGAGAACCGGCGGTATAGAGAGTCACGCGGCAGGCACTGGCCACCGCACAAGGAGATAGCATGATCGTTCGTCCTGTACGCAGCAGCGATTTACCCGCGCTGATCGAATTGGCCCGCAGCACCGGCACTACCGGGCTGACCACCTTGCCGGCCAACGAGGAGCGCCTTGGCCACCGCGTCGGCTGGGCTGAAAAGAGCTTCCGCGGAGAAGCCGAGCGTGGCGACACCGACTACCTGTTCGTGCTGGAGAACGATGAGGGCCTGGTGGTTGGCATCAGCGCCGTCGCCGGCGCCGTGGGCCTGCGTGAGCCTTGGTACAACTACCGGGTCGGCCTGACGGTCAGCGCCTCCCAGGAGCTGAAGATCTACCGCGAAATCCCCACGCTGTTCCTGGCCAACGACCTGACCGGCAACTCCGAGCTGTGCTCGCTGTTCCTGCGCAGCGATTACCGCTCCGGGCTCAACGGCCGCCTGCTGTCGCGTGCGCGCATGCTGTTCATTGCCGAGTTCCCTGAACTGTTCGGCAACAAGATCATCGCTGAAATGCGCGGCATGTCCGACGAGCAGGGACGTTCGCCATTCTGGGAAAGCCTGGGCCGGCACTTCTTCAAGATGGAATTCAGCCAGGCCGACTACCTCACTGGCGTGGGCAACAAGTCGTTCATTGCCGAGCTGATGCCCAAGTTCCCGCTGTACACCTGCTTCCTGTCCGAAGCTGCGCGCAATGTCATCGGCCGTGTGCACACCGACACCGAACCTGCGCTGGCGATGCTCAAGCAGGAAGGCTTCAGCTACCAGGGCTATGTCGATATCTTCGATGCCGGCCCGGCCATCGAATGCGAGACGTCGAAGATCCGCGCCGTGCGCGACAGCGAGACCCTTGTGCTGGCCGTGGGCACGCCGGGTGATGACGCGACCCCTTACATCATTCACAACCGCAAGCGCGACGACTGCCGCATCACCGCAGCCCCCGCGCGCCTCGCCGCGGGCACCCTGGTGGTCGACCCGCTGACCGCCAAGCGCCTGCGCATGGGCGCCGGCGACAACGTACGCGCCGTGCCGCTGTCGGCAAGCCGGGAGGCCCAGTAAATGACTACGCATTACATCGCAGGCAACTGGCTGGCAGGCCAGGGCGAAGCCCTGCAGTCGCTCAACCCGGTGACCCAGGCGGTCGTCTGGCAAGGGCAGGGGGCCGATGCCGGCCAGGTCGACGCAGCCGTCAAGGCGGCTCGCCAGGCGTTCCCGGCCTGGGCGCAACTGAGCCTGGAGGCCCGCATCGAGGTGCTGGAGAAGTTCGCCGAGCAGCTGAAGCAGCATGCCGAGGCATTGGCACATTGCATCGGTGAGGAAACCGGCAAGCCGCTGTGGGAATCGGCCACGGAAGTGACCAGCATGGTCAACAAGGTAGCGATTTCCGTGCAGAGCTACCGCGAACGTACCGGCGAGAAGAGTGGCCCGCTGGCCGATGCCACCGCCGTGCTGCGGCACAAGCCCCACGGCGTGGTGGCGGTGTTCGGCCCGTACAACTTCCCCGGACATTTGCCCAATGGCCACATCGTGCCGGCACTGTTGGCGGGCAATTGCGTGGTGTTCAAACCCAGCGAGCTGACCCCCAAGGTCGCCGAACTGACGGTCAACTGCTGGATCGCCGCTGGCCTGCCGGCCGGTGTGCTCAACCTGGTGCAGGGCGCCCGTGAAACCGGTGTGGCGCTGGCCGCCAACCCGGGTATCGATGGCCTGTTCTTCACCGGCTCCAGCCGCACCGGCAACCTGCTGCACCAGCAGTTCGCCGGCAGGCCGGAGAAGATCCTCGCCCTGGAAATGGGCGGTAACAACCCGCTGGTGGTGGATGAGGTCAAGGACCTTGATGCCGCGGTGTACACCATCATCCAGTCGGCATTCATTTCTGCCGGCCAGCGCTGCACCTGTGCGCGCCGTCTGCTGGTACCGCAGGGCGCCTGGGGCGATGCGCTGATCGCGAGGCTGGTCGAGGTGTGCCGCAGCATTACCGTCGGCGCCTTCGACCAACAGCCGGCACCTTTCATGGGCTCGGTGATCTCGTTGCAGGCTGCGCAGGCATTGATGACGGCCCAGGCCGAACTGCTGGCCAAAGGTGCGCTGGAGCTGCTGGCAATGACCCAGCCCCAGGCCGACGCCGCGCTGCTCACCCCGGGTATTGTGGATGTGACTGCGCTGGCCGAGCGCCCGGACGAAGAGTTCTTCGGCCCGTTGCTGCAGGTTATCCGCTACGCCGACTTCGATGCCGCCATCGACGAGGCCAACAACACCCAGTACGGCCTGGCCGCCGGCCTGCTGTCCGATTCCCGGGCGCGTTACCAGTACTTCTGGCTGCGCAGCCGCGCCGGTATCGTCAACTGGAACAAACAGCTGACCGGCGCCGCCAGCAGTGCGCCGTTCGGTGGGGTCGGTGCCAGTGGTAACCACCGCGCCAGTGCTTACTACGCAGCCGATTACTGCGCTTACCCCGTGGCTTCGCTGGAGACCGCCAGCCTTGCCCTGCCGGCGACCCTGACGCCGGGCGTCACCCTATAACAACAGGTCACGGAGCCTAGCCGATGAAATCCTATGAAGTGAATTTTGATGGCCTGGTGGGGCCAACCCACAACTACGGCGGCCTGTCCTACGGTAACGTGGCTTCGCAGAGCAACAGCCAGCAAGGGTCAAACCCGCGGGAAGCGGCGCGCCAGGGCCTGGCCAAGATGAAAGCGCTGGCCGACCTGGGCTTCAAGCAGGGCGTGCTGGCGCCGCAGGAACGCCCGGACGTGGCCGCCCTGCGCCGCCTGGGCTTCAGCGGCAGCGATGCCGAGGTGATTCGGCGTGCCGCCAAGGAGGCCATGCCACTGCTGGTCGCCAGCTGCTCGGCCTCAAGCATGTGGGTGGCCAACGCCGCCACCGTCAGCCCGAGCGCCGACACGGCCGATGGTCGCGTGCACTTCACGGCTGCCAACCTCAACTGCAAGTACCACCGCAGCATCGAACACCCGACAACCAGCCGTGTGCTGGCGGCGATGTTCAACGACGACAAGCACTTCGCCCACCACGAAGCGCTGCCCGCCGTGGCGCAGTTCGGCGATGAAGGCGCGGCCAACCATACGCGCTTCTGCCGCGAATACGGTGAAGCCGGGGTGGAGTTCTTCGTCTATGGCCGCAGTGCCTTCGATAGCCGCTACCCCGCGCCGCAGAAGTATCCGGCGCGGCAAACGCTGGAGGCCTCCCAGGCTGTGGCGCGGCTGCACGGCCTGAACGAGGACGGTGTGGTCTACGCTCAACAGAACCCGGCGGTGATCGACCAGGGCGTGTTTCACAACGATGTGATTTCGGTCGGTAACGGTGAAGTGCTTTTCTATCATGAGGACGCTTTCCTCGAGACTGACGCGGTGCTTGGCCAGCTGCAGGCTAAACTGGCCAGCAAGGGTGGCAACTTCCAGGCCATCCGTGTGCCGCGTGCGGCGGTGACGGTAGAAGATGCCGTGCGCTCCTACCTGTTCAACAGCCAGCTGCTCAGCCGTGACGATGGCTCGATGCTGCTGGTGGTGCCGGAAGAGTGCCGCAACAATGAGCGGGTCTGGGCCTATCTGGGGCAGTTGACCGCCCAAGGCGGTGCGGTGAAGGAGGTCAAGGTGTTCGACCTCAAGCAGAGCATGCAGAACGGCGGTGGCCCGGCTTGCCTGCGGTTGCGCGTGGCATTGAAGGAATCGGAACTGGCAGCGGTCAATCCAGGCGTTATCATGACCGCCCCGCTGTACGACACTCTGCTGCAGTGGGTCGACAAGCACTACCGCGATCGCCTTGGCGAAGCCGACCTTGCCGACCCGCAGCTGCTGCTGGAGTGCCGCACCGCGCTGGATGAATTGACCCAGATCCTGAAGTTGGGCTCGGTGTACCCGTTCCAACGCCAACCTTGAAGAGAGAATTTGCAATGACCGACGCCCTGCGCCTGATCCTCGAAGATGTAGACGGCACCCAGCTGGAAACCTCCTGCACCCGTTTTGCCATTGTCTGGCAAGGCAAGGAAGTGTGGGTCCAGCAGGACGGCCGTGGCCAGCTGCTGATCGGCGTGGATGTCGAGGAAGGCGATGTCGAATACGCCAACCTGCTGCTGCGTCCGATGGCCACCAACCTGGTCAGCCTGCAGCTGGAAATGGAGCCGGCGGAAGTCGGCGAAGAGGACGATCATGTCCATGGCCCTGACTGCGGCCACCACCACTAAGGAAGCGCCTATGCTCGCCCTTGGCAAATTGCTCGAGCTGACCCTGACCGATCACGAACCGGCCGAGAAGACCCAAGTGACAACCAAGGGCGTGCGCTTGCGCTGGTTGGGGGAGGGCGCACTGGAAGTGCGTCCGCCCGAAAACGAGGATTGTGGGCTCGATCTGCTGCTGTCGGCCGGTATTCACGGTAACGAAACAGCACCGATCGAACTGCTCGAAAGGCTCCTGCATGGCGTGGCCAATGGCAAGATCAAGCCGCGAGCACGGATTCTGTTCCTGTTCGGCAACCCGGTCGCCATCCGCAAGGGCGAGCGTTTTATCGAGCAGGATATCAACCGGCTGTTCAACGGTCGTCATGAGCTCTCCAGTGGGTTCGAGGCATTGCGTGCTGCCGAGCTGGAACAGTTCGCCCGGGTGTTCTTCAGCAAGCCTGGGCGTACCCGCCTGCATTACGACCTGCATACCGCCATCCGTGGTTCGAAGATCGAGCAGTTCGCCCTTTACCCTTACAAGGAGGGGCGCAAGCATTCCCGTCGCGAGCTGGCCCGCCTGGCTGCTGCCGGCATGGAGGCGGTGCTGTTGCAAAGCAAGTCATCCATCACCTTCAGTGCCTTCACCTACGAGCAACTGGATGCCGAGGCGTTCACCCTGGAGCTGGGCAAGGCGCGGCCGTTCGGGCAGAACGAGCTCGTCAACCTCGACAGGCTTGAGGAACGGTTGATTCATATCATCGAGGATACCGAGCCTGAAATCGACGGCTCGCTGGACGGCCTCAAGCTGTTCAGCGTCGCCCGCGAGATCATCAAGCACAGCGACAACTTCCACCTGCACCTGCCGGCGGACATCGAAAACTTCTCCGAGCTGAGCAAAGGGTACTTGTTGGCCGAGGACCTGGCGGAGATGCGCTGGGTGGTGGAGGAGGAGGGGGCGCGGATCATTTTTCCCAATCCCAGGGTCAAGAATGGCCTGCGCGCCGGCATCCTGATCGTGCCTGATTCGGGGCAGCGCCTGGGCTGAGGCCGTGGCCGCCGCTGAAAACGGCGGCAGGTTGTCGGATCCGATCGCTGATGAAAACCTTTTAATTCACCGCCTGTTCCATTTTCCCTTCCCTTGGGCGGTAATTGGCTTGCCAGTGGCGAAAGGCTGCATTTAGCATCCGGGCATGTCATTTTCGTTTGCAAGCGCCTTGAAAGCCGTCCAATCGACGCTTTCTATCGCATAAACACACTGCACCTTGCTTGCAGGACCGATATAATGCGGCCCTTTGCCGTCGTTTCGTCGACGTGTTTGCCCCCTAGGGCCGCCGTTTCCGTGGAAGAACCTATGAAAAGCGCAGAAATCCGTGAAGCCTTCCTCCGCTTCTTCGAAGAGCAGGGCCATACCCGAGTCGCCTCCAGTTCGCTGATCCCGAACAACGACCCGACCCTGCTGTTCACCAACGCTGGCATGAACCAGTTCAAGGACTGCTTCCTCGGTGCCGAGAAGCGTGCCTACACCCGCGCTGTCAGCAGCCAGAAGTGCGTGCGTGCCGGTGGCAAGCACAACGACCTGGAAAACGTCGGCTACACCGCGCGTCACCACACCTTCTTCGAAATGCTGGGTAACTTCAGCTTCGGCGACTATTTCAAGCGCGATGCGATCACCTTCGCCTGGACCTTCCTGACCTCCGACAAGTGGCTGAACCTGCCCAAGGAAAAGCTCTGGGTCACCGTCTACGCCTCCGACGACGAAGCCTACGACATCTGGACCAAGGAAGTCGGCGTGCCGGCCGAGCGCATGGTGCGCATCGGCGACAACAAAGGCGCCCCATACGCCTCCGACAACTTCTGGACCATGGGTGACACCGGCCCGTGCGGCCCTTGCACCGAGATCTTCTACGACCACGGCGCCGACATCTGGGGTGGCCCACCCGGCTCGCCGGAAGAAGACGGCGACCGCTACATCGAGATCTGGAACAACGTCTTCATGCAGTTCAACCGCACCGCCGACGGCGTGCTGCACCCGCTGCCAGCGCCGTCGGTGGATACCGGCATGGGCCTGGAGCGCATCAGTGCGGTCATGCAGCACGTGCACTCGAACTACGAGATCGACCTCTTCCAGAACCTGCTGTCTGCCGCGGCCAAGGCCATCGGCTGCAGCAACGACGGCCAGGCTTCGCTGAAAGTGGTTGCCGACCACATCCGTTCCTGCGGCTTCCTGATTGCCGACGGCGTACTGCCGTCCAACGAAGGCCGTGGCTACGTGCTGCGCCGCATCATTCGCCGCGCTTGCCGTCACGGCAACAAGCTGGGCGCCAAGGGCAGCTTCTTCTACCAGATCGTCGCTGCGCTGGCCGCCGAGATGGGCGAGGCCTTCCCCGAGCTGAAGAGCCAGCAGGCGCACATCGAGCGCGTGCTCAAGGCCGAGGAAGAACAGTTCGCCAAGACCCTGGAGCAGGGCCTGCGCATCCTCGAGCAGGACCTGGCTCAGCTCAAGGGCGACGTGGTCCCGGGCGACGTGGTGTTCAAGCTGTACGACACCTACGGTTTCCCGATGGACCTGACCGCCGACATCGCTCGCGAGCGCGAGCTGACCATCGACGAAGCCGGCTTCGAGCGTGAAATGGAAGCCCAACGCGAGCGTGCCCGCTCTGCCAGCAGCTTCGGCATGGACTACAACAGCCTGGTCAAGATCGACAGCGCCACCGAGTTCCTCGGCTATGACGCCACCGAAGGCCAGGGCAAGATCATCGCCCTGTACAAGGACGGCCAGTCTGTCGACCAGTTGGGTGAAGGCGAGCAGGGCGTCGTGGTGCTCGACCGCACCCCGTTCTATGCCGAATCCGGTGGCCAGGTCGGCGACAGCGGCTTCCTGCAGGCCGGCGCAGCGCGCTTCGACGTGCGCGACACCACCAAGACCGGCGGTGCTTTCCTGCACCACGGCGTGGTCGCCAGCGGTGCGCTGGTCATCGGCTCGCCTGTCGAGGCCAAGGTCGATGCCGACGTGCAGCACGCCACCTCGCTGAACCACTCGGCCACTCACCTGCTGCACGAAGCGCTGCGCCAGGTGCTGGGCGAGCACGTACAGCAGAAAGGCTCGCTGGTCGACAGCCAGCGCCTGCGTTTCGACTTCAGCCACTTCGAGGCGGTATCGCCTGCGCAGATCAAGGCCCTGGAAGACATCGTCAACCGTGAAGTGCGCAAGAACACCCCGGTTGAAACCGAGCTGACCGATATCGAAACCGCCAAGGCCAAGGGCGCCATGGCCCTGTTCGGCGAGAAGTACGGTGACACCGTGCGCGTGCTGAGCATGGGCGGCGATTTCTCCGTCGAGCTGTGCGGCGGTATCCACGCCAAGCGCACCGGCGATATCAGTCTGTTCAAGATCATCAGCGAAGGCGGCGTGGCCTCGGGTGTGCGCCGTATCGAAGCGGTTACCGGTGCCGCTGCACTGGCCTACCTGAACGCTGCCGAAGAGCAGGTCAAGGAAGCCGCGCAGCTGGTCAAGGGCAACCGTGACAACCTGATCGACAAGCTGTCGGCTGTGCTCGAGCGCAACCGCCAGCTGGAAAAGCAGCTCGAGCAGCTGCAGGCCAAGGCCGCCAGCGCCGCCGGGGACGATCTCTCCAATGCGGCCGTTGAGGTCAAAGGTGTCAAGGTGCTTGCCGCCCGCCTGGATGGGCAGGATGGCAAGGCACTCCTGGCGCTGGTCGATCAGCTGAAGAACAAGCTCGGCCACGCAGTGATCCTGCTGGGCAGCGAGCATGAGGGCAAGGTCGTGCTGGTGGCCGGCGTGACCAAGGACCTCTCCAGCCAACTCAAGGCTGGTGACCTGATGAAACAAGCCGCTGCGGCAGTGGGTGGCAAGGGCGGTGGCCGTCCGGACATGGCCCAGGGTGGTGGCGTCGACGTCGCTGCGCTGGACCAGGCGCTGGCGCTGGCCGTGCCGTTCGCAGAGCAGGGACTTTGAGATGAAGGGGCGGGTGGTCTAGTCATCTGCTCCTTCATGTTGGATGGTTTTTTTGAGGCCCGGTACGGGCTGAGGCACCATTGAAATGGCGTTGATCGTACAGAAATTTGGCGGCACCTCTGTCGGTTCCATCGAGCGGATCGAGCAGGTAGCCGAAAAGGTCAAGAAACACCGTGAAGCGGGCGACGACCTGGTGGTTGTGCTGTCGGCCATGAGCGGTGAAACCAATCGCCTGATCGATCTGGCCAAGCAGATCACCGATCAGCCGGTTCCGCGTGAGCTGGATGTGATCGTGTCGACCGGTGAGCAGGTCACCATTGCCCTGTTGACCATGGCCTTGATCAAGCGTGGTGTGCCAGCGGTGTCCTACACCGGCAACCAGGTGCGCATCCTCACCGACAGCGCGCACAACAAGGCGCGCATCCTGCAGATCGACGACCAGAAGATCCGTGCCGACCTCAAGGAAGGCCGCGTGGTCGTGGTGGCCGGTTTCCAGGGTGTCGACGAGCACGGCAGCATCACCACCCTCGGCCGTGGTGGCTCCGACACCACCGGCGTGGCCCTGGCGGCTGCGCTCAAGGCTGACGAGTGCCAGATCTACACCGACGTCGATGGCGTCTACACCACCGACCCGCGTGTTGTGCCGCAGGCGCAGCGCCTGGAGAAGATCACCTTCGAAGAGATGCTGGAAATGGCCAGCCTTGGTTCCAAGGTGTTGCAGATCCGCTCGGTGGAGTTCGCCGGCAAGTACAACGTTCCGCTGCGCGTGCTGCACAGCTTCAAGGAGGGTCCAGGTACCCTCATTACCATTGATGAAGAGGAATCCATGGAACAGCCGATCATTTCCGGTATCGCCTTCAACCGTGATGAGGCCAAGCTGACCATTCGTGGCGTACCGGACACCCCGGGCGTTGCCTTCAAGATCCTCGGCCCGATCAGCGCTTCGAACATCGAGGTGGACATGATCGTGCAGAACGTTTCCCACGATAACACCACCGACTTCACCTTCACCGTGCACCGCAACGAGTACGAGAAGGCCTACAGCGTGCTGGAAAGCACCGCGCGTGAGATCGGTGCCCGTGAAGTGATAGGCGACACCAAGATCGCCAAGGTGTCGATCGTCGGCGTTGGCATGCGCTCCCACGCGGGCGTTGCCAGCCGCATGTTCGAAGCCCTGGCCAAGGAGAGCATCAACATCCAGATGATCTCCACCTCCGAAATCAAGGTCTCGGTGGTCATTGAAGAGAAGTACCTGGAGTTGGCCGTACGCGCGCTGCACACCGCGTTCGAACTTGACGCTCCGGCCCGACAGGGCGAGTAACGCCTTGCCTGGAGGGCGCGGCTTGGCCGCGCCCTTCGCGTTTCTGGTCGCCACGCAGGCGTTGGCCTGCCAGCGGGGCGATCATCCAGGCCATGTGCGTCGTCCGCGCTCAGGCCTGACATCCCAAGACTGTAATCCCTGAATGTTTTGCGTAAGGAGAAAGCTATGTTGATTCTGACTCGTCGGTGCGCCGAGAGCCTGATCATTGGAGACGGCGAGATCACCGTGACGGTGCTTGGCGTGAAAGGCAACCAGGTGCGTATTGGTGTCAGCGCCCCTAAAGAAGTGGCCGTTCACCGCGAAGAAATCTACCTGCGGATCAAGAAAGAGAAGGACGAGGAGCCAAGCCTTTAATTTTTTTGAAGTTTTTTTCAAAAAAAGGGTTGCAAACGAGGAAGAGCCTGTTTAATATTCGCCTCGTGTTGCGGTGAGGTGGCCGAGTGGCCGAAGGCGCTCCCCTGCTAAGGGAGTATACCTCATAAGGGTATCGGGGGTTCGAATCCCCCCTTCACCGCCATTATTTGCGTAGGGCGCTGTAAACGGTAAGAACGCTAAGTCGTTGAAGTTAAACGAAAAAGTTCTTGCAAAAATGTTTCAGCGAACTATCATGCGCGGCAAGACACGGACTCATAGCTCAGCTGGATAGAGTACTCGGCTACGAACCGAGCGGTCGCAGGTTCGAATCCTGCTGAGTCCGCCACTTTTGAAGTGGCTTTGCATGCAAGGCTGCTTCAAATCACCAGTGGTAACCTGGTCTAAAATTACCAAACGCGGACTCATAGCTCAGCTGGATAGAGTACTCGGCTACGAACCGAGCGGTCGCAGGTTCGAATCCTGCTGAGTCCGCCACTTTTTTGAAGTGGCTCTGCTTGCAAAGTCGCTTCATGCGCCAGCGGTATCTGGTTTGAAACTGCCAACCACGGACTCATAGCTCAGCTGGATAGAGTACTCGGCTACGAACCGAGCGGTCGCAGGTTCGAATCCTGCTGAGTCCGCCACTTTTGAAGTGGCTCTGCTTGCAAAGTCGCTTCATTCACCAGCGGTATCTGGTTTGAAACTGCCACCCACGGACTCATAGCTCAGCTGGATAGAGTACTCGGCTACGAACCGAGCGGTCGCAGGTTCGAATCCTGCTGAGTCCGCCATACACGATAAGAAGCCCGCTCACTTGAGCGGGCTTTTTGTTTTTCTCTTTCACTGTTTTGTCAGTGATGCCTGACTAGACTGCACAGTAACCAGCCCGACTGACTTTTGCGCGGTAGATGTGTTCTTTATCACGCGCATGCCGTCGCACAGGTGGCATCGAGCGTTGTCCCAGCTTTATCTCGCAAACGATTGTTCTGGCCGAAATTTTAAGCGATCTGACAGCTCAGGCAGTGTATGATTGCGCCCGTCAGCCCCGCCGGGGCTTGTGGAAAACCACCATGGACTTACCCAGTAGTTACTCCCTAACAAGTTTCTTACAGCTAGATCTGACTGATTGATTCTCCCGGCGTGCTCCGCTGCTGGGAGTGGAGTTCGCCTATGACTGAAGTAGAAGTAAAGAAAGCTCAAGAGAGCCTGCAGGATCGCCTGGCCCAGGTGGTCGAACTGCTGCAGCGCCAACGTGTGGTGGAAGACCTGACCCACCGTCAGGAAGGTCAGCACAACGACCTGGTTGAAAACCTCGTCCACCGTCAGAATCTGGTCGACCTGCAGCGCAAGCTGGACGACCTGCACCCTGCCGACATCGCCTACATCCTCGAAGCCTTGCCCTTGCAAGACCGTCTGACCGTCTGGCAGCTGGTGCGCTCGGACCGCGACGGCGACATCCTCCTCGAGGTTTCCGACTCTGTTCGTCAGTCGCTGATCGCCGACATGGACGATCACGAAATCCTGGCTGCCGCCAAGGAAATGGACGCCGACGAACTGGCCGACCTGGCGCCAGAGCTGCCGCGTGACGTGGTTCACGAACTGATGGAAAGCCTCGATGCCCAGCAGCGCGAGCGGGTGCGCTCGGCACTGAGTTACGACGAGGAGCAGGTCGGTGCGCTGATGGACTTCGAGATGGTCACCATCCGCGAAGACGTCAGCCTGGAAGTGGTGCTGCGTTACCTGCGCCGCCTGAAAGAGCTGCCCAACCATACCGACAAGCTGTTCGTGGTCGATTATGAAGGCATTCTCAAGGGCGTATTGCCAATCAAGCGCCTGTTGGTCAACGACCCAGAGAAGAAAGTGGCGGAGGTCATGGCGACCGACCCCGTGTCTTTCCATCCTGAGGAAGATGCCTACGACGCGGCTCAGGCCTTCGAGCGTTATGACCTGGTTTCGGCGCCAGTGGTCGACAAGGGTGATCGTCTGATCGGCCGTCTGACGATTGACGAAATGGTCGACCTGATCCGTGAGGAGAGCGAAAGCGAAGTCCTCAACATGGCCGGTTTGCGTGAAGAGGAAGACATCTTCGCCTCGGTCTGGCGTTCGCTGCGCAACCGTTGGGCCTGGCTGGCGATCAACCTGATTACCGCCTTTGTCGCCTCACGGGTGATCGGTTTGTTCGAAGGATCGATCGAGAAGCTGGTGGCGCTGGCTGCGCTGATGCCAATCGTTGCCGGTATTGGTGGCAACTCGGGCAACCAGACCATCACCATGATCGTCCGTGCCATGGCGCTGGACCAGGTGTCGCCGGGCAATACCAGCCGGCTGATGCGCAAGGAGCTGGCGGTGGGGCTGCTCAATGGCCTGGTCTGGGGTGGGGTCATCGGCGCGGTGGCCTTCTGGCTCTATGGCAGCTGGTCTCTTGGCGTGGTGATGACCGCCGCCATGACGCTGAACCTGTTGCTGGCGGCCTTCATGGGCGTGCTGATTCCCATGACCCTGACGCGCCTGGGGCGCGATCCGGCCATGGGCTCGAGCGTGATGATCACCGCCGTGACCGACAGTGGCGGCTTCTTCATCTTCCTGGGCCTGGCGACACTGTTCCTGCTCTGAGACGGATCATGCAGGAGCGGCCGTGTCGCTTTTAAGACGCAACCAAAAAAGCCAGCATACGCTGGCTTTTTCGTGTCTGCTCGCTGCCGGCCTCAGGAGGCGTCGGCGGCCATTTCCACATCGTGAGCGATGAGGGCCACCAGCGCATTCTGCTGGCGGTGTGACAGCTGGCGGAAACGTTGCAGGAGCTCGCGCTCATGCAGCGACAGCTCCGGGCTGTCCAGGCGCATGCTCAGCTCGTCGCCCAGCGCACCTTCCTGGATAAGGCTCTGCTCCAGGCGCGCGATGATCTCGGAGTTCATGCTGCGGTGATGGTTGCGCGCTACCTCGGCAATGCGCTCACGCATCCCGTCTGGCAGGCGGACGACGAACTTGTCAGCGGTGCGGCTCGAATAAATAGCCTGTTTCATTGGGCGCATATAAATTGACCGGATTTACTGGTTCAGGGGAAGCGGTTCTCAAATTGGCCGCACGGGGTGGAAGTACGACCGTGGCGACGACAAAATGTTCAACCGTCATGAATATTTGGAAGGTCATCTTGCCTCATGGTCGCCGTTTCCTTGGCGTCAATTCTGTGACAAATAGTGAGCCGGATAAAGGCTTTTTGCCAGTACCAATTATCAGAAATGAGTACTGGTTTGAAAAGTTTTACATCATCCGGCCCGTCGCACCGTCAGCCTTTTGCCGCCAAAAACCTGTAAAACGCAGCAAAGGACACAGAAAACACCTAGAATGCGCGGGTTTCCTTCCATAGAGCATAGTGGCTATGCAACATGACGCAAGCGCCCGAGATGGAGCCTCAGGCCGCCTGATATTCCTGATAGGACCCTCAGGTTCGGGAAAAGATTCCCTGATCGATGCTTCTCGCGCGCAATTGTCCGCCGCAGGGGTGGAAATTGCCCGTCGCGTTATCACGCGTTCCGCCGAGGCCAAGGGTGAAGCAGCCCATGGCGTAAGCGCGGAGCGGTTCGCGCAGATGCGCGAGGAGGGCGCCTTCGCCATGCACTGGCGGGCCAATGGCCTGGAGTACGGGATCCCGGCCCAGGTGGATCAGTGGCTGGCGCAAGGGCACTCGGTGCTGGTCAATGGTTCGCGGGCTTATCTGCCTGAAGCGCAGACGCGCTACCCTGATCTTTTGGCCGTGTGCCTGGAAGTGCAACCCGAGGTGCTGCGTGAACGCTTGCTCGCCCGTGGGCGGGAAACGCCGGGGCAGGTCGACCAGCGCCTGGCGCGCAATGCCCGGCTGAAATTGGAAGCTGCACCGTCGATCCACCACCTCGACAATTCAGGTGACCTGGCAACGGCAGTTGTGGCCCTGCTCGGTCTGCTGCGTCAGGAAAAATTGATTGCCTGAACGGCACTCAGAAAAAACCTGCGTGCAAAAAGCCCGATTCAGGCATGACAAACGGTGGCGCGCTGGTTAACATGCTCGCCGTCCCGCTGTTGCTGCATTCAGGCAGCACACATGGCTGGCGGGTTTCAGTCCCTGTAGTTTAATGGATAGAACGGGGTCCTCCTAAGACTCTGGTGCAGGTTCGATTCCTGCCGGGGACGCCATCCACGCTAAATCCCTCCCTCTTCCCCTCGTTTCCTTTGCACAAGGCCGACGTGCGCTGCGCGCGCCCGAACCGGAGCTTGCTGTCATTTCATCGAGGGTCGAAGGATGCTTGCCGCCACCTGCTTCAAGGCCAGCCAGGCGCTGCCTGTTGCCTATCAATTGCTGCTCAGCCCGCTGCGGCCGGTTGCCGCAAGGGGGAGATCATGAGCGCCATACTGGAACTGCTGGCCCGGCCTCTGCTGCCTGGCCAGCGCAGCCTGCCCTTGCTGGTCGAGGCGCCCCACGCCGGCCTGGACCTCAACGAGGCGCTGGAGCCGATCCGCGAGCTGGTCGACCGCCACTTGCTCGACGCCGGCGGCATCCTCTTTCGCGGCTTCGATGTGGGCGGCGCCGAGGCTTTCCGTAGCTTCGCCGGCGGCTTCGGCCACCCGCTGCTCAATTACGAATTCGGCTCTACCCCGCGCAGCAACGTTACCCAAGGCGTGTACACCTCCACCGAGTACCCGCCGCACCAGAAGATCCCGCTGCACAACGAACAGGCCTACACCCGTGAATGGCCGATGAAGATCTGGTTCTACAGCATGATCGCCGCCGAGAGTGGAGGGGAAACACCCATCGCCGACAGCCGCGAAGTGTTCCGCCGGATCGACCCGCGCATCCACGAACGTTTCAACCGCCATGGGCTGATGTATGTGCGCAACTTCGGCAATGGCCTGGATGTGCCTTGGGAGCAGGTGTTCAACAGTGACGACCCGGCAGTGGTGGAAGCCTACTGTCAGCGCCATGCGATCACCTGCGACTGGAAGGACGACGGCGAGTTGCGCACCCGCCAGATCTGTCAGGCCGTGGCCCGCCACCCGCGAACCGGCGAGGATGTGTGGTTCAACCAGGCGCACCTGTTCCATGTGTCCAACCTGCCGCCCGAGGTGCGCGAGAGCCTGCTGGAGGTCGTCGACGAGGAAGACCTGCCACGCAATGTCTACTACGGCGACGGTTCGCCCATCGAAGACTCGATCCTCGACGAAGTGCGCGGTGTGCTGGATGAGTGCACCATTGCCTTCCCCTGGCAGGAAGGCGATGTGCTGATGCTCGATAACATGCTCGCCGCCCACGCCCGCAGCAGCTTCACCGGCAAGCGCAAGGTCATCGTGGCCATGGCCGAGGGGCACGGCGCAGGTTGAGCCGCGCAGCGCGGCAGTCAGCGCATGCGCGCTGCCGCAAAAGCGCTGCGATGGTTTTACCAACAGCACCTAAATGCAAGCCGGAACCATTCGTTCAACAGGTATCGCGGAGCCCAGGGCGGCTCCCATCACCGGTTCGGACGACCTATGAGCACCCTCGATCAATCCCTGAAGCTGGCGCGCCGCTTCATTGAACTGCCGCTGGAAAAACGCAGTGTCTTCTTCGCCGCCCTGCGCGACGAGCAGGTCGATTTCACCAGCTACCCCATCCCCGACTGCAGCGGCATCGCCGGCCGCGACCAGCTCTCCTATGCCCAGCAGCGCATGTGGTTCCTCTGGCAGCTGGAGCCGGGCAGCGCTGCCTACAACCTGCCAGGGGCCGTGCGCCTGCTCGGCAGGCTTGATCATCAGGCGCTTGACCTGGCCTTTGCCGACCTGGTGCAGCGCCACGAGTGCCTGCGTACCACCTTCGAGGAAGTTGACGGGCAGGTGTTGCAGCGTGTCGGTGACGGTGCGCAGGTACAGGTCCGCCATGTCGACCTGTCCGCCCTTGATGCGGGTCAGCGCCTGCAGCGAACCCGTGAAGAAGTCGCCCGCGAAGCCGGCCAGCCGTTCGACTTGCGACAAGGCCCGCTGCTGCGGGCCGCGCTGCTGCAACTGGCTGCGGATGAACATGTGCTGCTGCTGACCATGCACCACATCATTGCCGACGGCTGGTCGATGAACATCCTGATCGACGAGTTCATGCGCTGCCTGGACGCCCGCAGCGCCGGAAACCAGGCCCAATTACCGGCGCTGGCCGTGCATTACCGTGACTACGCCCTGTGGCAGCGCAGCTGGATGGAAGCCGGTGAGCAGGCCCGTCAGCTCGACTACTGGCGAGCTCAGCTGGGCGAGGAGCATGAACCCCTGGAATTGCCCACCGACCGGCCACGCCCGGCACAGCCGAGCCATGCCGGTGCGCGCCTTGAATTCGCCATTGACGCTGAGCTGCGCAGCGGCCTGAAGGCGCTGGCCCAACGTCAGGGGACGACCTTGTTCGTGGTGCTGCTGGCAGCCTTCAAAACCCTGTTGTACCGCTACAGCGGGCAGGGTGATATCCGCGTCGGAGGCCTGATCGCCAACCGCAACCGCGGTGAGGTCGAGGGACTGATCGGCTTCTTCGTCAATACCCAGGTACTGCGCAGTCAGCTGGATGGGCAGCAGACGTTCGAGCAGCTACTGACAGCGCTGCGTCAGACTGCCCTCGGCGCCCAGGCCCACCAGGAGCTGCCATTCGATGCGCTACTGGAGGCGCTGCAGCCCAACCGCAGCCAGAGCCACAACGCGTTGTTCCAGGTCATGTACAACCATCAGCCGCAGGTCACCGACATCCAGGGCATGCGCCTGGGTTGCGGCTTGCAACTGGCGCATCTGGACGCCGAACAGAGCGTGGCCGGCGCCCGCAGCCATGCCGCTGCCAGCGACCTGATGCTGGAAACCCGCGAGGAAGGCGAACGCCTGCTGGCGGCCTTCACCTACGCCACGGATCTGTTCGATGCCGCCACCGTCGAGCGCATGGCCGGCCACTGGCGCAACCTGCTGCGCAGCGTGCTGGCCAACCCGCAATGTCGAATCGGCGAGCTGGAATTGCTCGATGCGGCTGAATCCCGCCAACTGCAGGCTTGGGCACTGCGAGCACCTGCACCTCAGGCAGCGGCGTTGGCCCACCAGCGCTTTCAGGCCCAGACAGCGCGCACGCCCGAGGCGGTCGCGCTGGTGCTGGCTGGCGAAGGGCAGGGCGCCAGCCTGAGCTATGCCGAGCTGGAGCGTCGCAGCAACCGCCTGGCCCAGTGCCTGGTGCGGGCGGGTGTCGGCCCCGAGGTACTGGTCGGTGTGGCGCTTGAGCGTTCGCTGGACATGGGGGTCGCCCTGCTCGCGGTGCTCAAGGCCGGCGGTGCTTATGTCCCGCTGGACCCGCAAGCGCCCGGCGAACGCATCGCCCAGGTGTTCGCCGACAGCGGCCTGCGTCTGCTGTTGACCCAATCGACCCTGCTGAGCCAACTGCCAGTGGCTGAGGGTATCGAGGTTCTGTGCCTGGACCAGGCACAGGGCGAGCAACCTGAGCATGCACCACAGGTATCACTGCAGCCGGGCAACCTGGCCTATGTGATCTACACCTCCGGCTCCACCGGCCGTCCCAAGGGCGTCGCCATCAGCCACGGCGCGCTGGCCGAGTTCTGCGAACTGGCCAGCGACTATTCGCGCCTGACCGCCGATGATCGCGTGCTGCAGTTCGCCACCTGCAGCTTCGACGGTTTCGTCGAGCAGTTCTACCCACCGCTGTGCGTCGGTGCCTGTGTGGTGCTGCGCGACCGCCACCTGTGGGACAGCACCCGCTTCCTGCACGCACTGCAACAGCACGGCATCACTGTCGCCGACCTGCCGGCTGCCTACTGGCACATGCTGGTGCAGGACTACGCGCGCGACACGCCACCGGCATTTGCCGCATTGCGCCAAGTGCATGTTGGCGGCGAAGCCATGGCGGTGGACGGGCTCGACCTGTGGCGCCGCGCCGGCCTGGCCGGTGTGCGCCTGCTCAATACCTATGGCCCGACCGAGGCCACGGTAGTGTCCAGCATCCACGACTGCACGGCGCTTGCCTCGCGGGATGTGTCCTGGCGCGGTATCCCCATCGGCCAGGGGCTGGCCGGCCGGCGCCTGTGCATCCTCGACGGCGAGATGCAGCCCGTGCCGGTTGGCGCCATTGGCGAGCTGTATATCGGTGGCCCGGGCCTGGCGCGCGGTTACCACGGCCAGCCCGCACTCAGCGCCGAACGCTTCCTGCCCGACCCCGACGTGCCCGGCACACGCTTGTACCGCACGGGCGACCGTGCCCGTTTCGACGCCAATGGCGCCATCGAGTACATCGGCCGGGTCGATCATCAAGTGAAGGTGCGCGGCTTCCGTATCGAGCTTGGCGAGATCGAGATGCGCCTGCAGCAATGCCCCGGCGTTCGCGAAGCGGCGGTGCTGGCCCTGGACATGGCAGGTGGGCGGCAGCTGGTGGCCTATGCGGTCACCGACGCCGACGGCAGCGATGCCGAGGCACAGCGCCAGGCGATCCGCCAAGGCCTGCGTGCGACGCTGCCGGACTACATGGTGCCGTCGCATCTGGTGCTGCTGGACCGCCTGCCGCTGACCCCTAGCGGCAAACTCGACCGCAAGGCCCTGCCCGCGCCAGACCCGAGCCAGTTGCAGGCCGGCTTCCGTGCGCCAGTCAGCGAGCCGCAGCAACGCCTGGCGGCAATCTGGATGGAAGTCTTGCAGGTGCCCCGCGTCGGCCTCGACGACAGTTTCTTCGACCTGGGCGGGCATTCGCTGCTGGCAGCCCAGGTCATTGCCCGGGTCAAGTCCGAACTGGGCGTCGCGCTGCCCATGCGCAGCCTGTTCGAACGCCCACACCTGGCTGCCCTGGCCGAAGAGCTGGAGGCCCTGGGCGGTAGCGCCGACGAGGACTGGGCCGACATGGAAGCGTTCATGAATTCACTGGAGGAGGTTTGAGCATGACCCGCAACACGACGCTGCGTATCGCCGAGAAGTTCATCGGGTTGCCGCTCGAACAACGCCGCCAGTTCCTCGCCAGGCTGCGCCAGGATGGCAAGGACTTCGGCCTGCTGCCGATCCCGGTCAGCCGCCACGGCCTTGAGGCCATTCCACTGTCCTACGCCCAGCAGCGCCTGCTGTTCCTTTGGCAACTGGACCCGCAGAGCGCGGCCTATAACATGGCCGCCGGCCTGCGCCTGCGCGGTAAGTTGGACCATGACCGTCTGCAAGGCGCCTTCGACGCCCTGATCGAGCGCCACGAAGCGCTGCGTACTGTGTTCCAGGTCGACGGCGAGCAGCCGCTGCAACGGGTGCTGGCGGCCGAGCCCCTGGCCTTGCGGCATGTCGACCTTGGCACCGCCGGCGAGGCTGAGCTGGCCCGACAGGTAGAAGACGAAGTCAGTCGCCCGTTCGACCTGCTCAACGGCCCACTGCTGCGCGCCAGCCTGTTCCGCCTGGGCCAGGACGAATACGTGCTGGTGGTGTGCATGCACCACATCGTCTGCGACGGTTGGTCGATGGACGTGATGGTCCGCGAGTTCGTCCAGTGCTACCAGGCCGGCCCTCAGAGCCTGTCAGCTTTGCCGTTGCAGTATGCCGACTATGCCGTGTGGCAGCGCCGCTGGCTGGAAGCCGGCGAGGGCGAGCGGCAGTTGCAGCACTGGCGCGAGCAGCTCGGCGATGACCACCCCTTGCTCGAGGTGGCGGCCGACTTCCCGCGCCCGCCAGTGCAGAGCCTGCAAGGCGAGACCCTCAAGTTCGATTTCGGCGGGCCGCTGTCACAGCGCCTGCGCGATGCCGCCCGGGCCCAGGGCGTGACGCTGTTCATGTTGATGCTGACCGGCTACGCCGTGTTCCTCTCACGCCATTCCGGCCAGCGCGACATCCGCATCGGCGTGCCCAACGCCAACCGCGGGCGCGAAGAGGTGGAAGGGCTGATCGGCTTCTTCGTCAACACCCAGGTGCTTCGCTGCGTGGTCGACGAGCGCCTGTCGCTGAATGAGCTGCTAGTGCGGGTGCGCGAGGCGACCTTCGCCGCCCAGGCCAATCAGGAACTGCCTTTCGAGCAACTGGTGGAAGTGCTCGCGCCCGAGCGCAGCCTTGGCCACAACCCGTTGTTCCAGGCCAAGTTCAACCAGAACGTCGGCGTGCAGAAGCAGACCGCGCTGCAACTGCCAGGGCTGGCCGTCAGCGAGTATCCGCTGCGCAAGGAAGGCACCCACTTCGACCTTGCCCTGGACATCACCGACGACGGTAGCCTGGTGCACGGCGAGATGACCTATGCCAGCGATCTCTACCAGCGTTCCACCATCGAAGGGTTCATCGCTGCGTTGCGTGAGCTGTTCGACACGTTGCTGACTGCGCCAGACACGCCGCTGCATACCCTGGTCAAGGCGCCTGTCGCAGAGGTTGCCAGCCACCGTGAGCAGCCGGCCCTGGTTCTGCAGCGTTGGGACGAGCAGGTGCGCCGCCAGCCCGAAGGCATCGCGGCCGCGTGTGCGGGGCAGCAGCTCAGCCATGCCGAACTGGACAGCCAAGCCAATCGCCTGGCCCATCAGCTGCGCGACCTGGGTGTCGCCACGGGGGCACCGGTCGCGGTGCTGATGGAGCGCTCGCTGGACTGGCTGGTGTGCCTGTTGGGCGTTCTCAAGGCCGGTGGCGTGTACCTGCCGCTGGACAGCAAGGCGCCAGCCGAACGCCTGCAAGGCATGCTGCAGCGCAGCGGCGCGCAGGTACTGCTGTGTGAGGCTGCTGAACTGCGTCAGCAGGCGTTGGCAGCGTCTGGTTGCCAGGTACAGCCCTATGCGCCAGAGCGCTGGGCCTCGCTGCCGGGTGATGCGCCAGAAACCGGGACACTGGCAGGTGCGCCAGCCTACGTGATCCACACTTCCGGCTCCACCGGCCAACCGAAGGGGGTGGTGGTCAGCCATGGCGCGCTGGCCAGCTATGTCGACGGCCTGCTGCAACGCCTGGATCTGGCCACGGACGCGAGCATGGCGCTGGTCTCCACCATCGCCGCCGACCTTGGTCACACGGTAGTGTTCGGCGCCCTGTGCTCCGGGCGCACGCTGCATGTGTTGCCAGAGACGCTGGGCTTCGACCCGGATGCCTTCGCCGCCTACATGGCCCAGCAGCGCATCGGCGTGCTGAAGATCGTCCCCAGCCACCTTAACGGCTTGCTGCAGGCGGCCAATGCTGGCGACGTGTTGCCCGATCATGCGCTGATCGTCGGTGGCGAGGCCTGCTCACCCGCGTTGTACCAGAAAGTGCGCGAGCTCAAGCCAGGCTGCCGCTTCATCAACCATTACGGCCCCAGCGAAACCACGGTCGGTGTACTGACCCATGAGCTGCAAGGTGCAGTGACCCAGGCGGTGCCGTTGGGCACTGTCCTGCCGGGGGCCAGCGTGCGGGTGCTGGACGATGTGCTCAACGGGGTGCCGGCGCGGGTCGCTGGCGAGCTGTACATTGGCGGCGACAGCCTGGCGCAAGGCTACCTGGGCCAGGCGGCTCTGACCGCCGAGCGTTTCGTGCCCGACCCGTTCGGCGCGCCGGGCACGCGCCTGTACCGCAGCGGTGACCGCGTGCAGCGCGACAACGCAGGCTTGCTGCACTTCCTCGGGCGTGCCGACGATCAGGTGAAGATCCGTGGCTATCGTGTCGAGCCAGGAGAGGTCGGCCGCGTGCTGCGTGGCCTGGCGGGCGTGCATGACGCCGTGGTGCTGGCCGTCCCGCAAGGGGATGACGCCGCGCAGCTGCAACTGGTCGGCTGGTGTGTGGCGGGCACCCCTCAGCTGAGCGTCGAGGCCCTGCGCGAGCAGTTGCAGGCGCTGCTGCCGGACTACCTGGTACCGGCCCATCTGCTGTTGCTGGAGCGCCTGCCGCTGACCGCCAACGGCAAGCTGGACCGCCGCGCGCTGCCGCAGCCGCAGGTACATCTCAAGCGCCATGTCGCCGCCAGCACACCGCTGGAGCAGCAACTGCTGGCCATCTGGCAAGCGGTGCTCAAGCGTGAAGACATCGGCGTCGAGGACAACTTCTTCGAGCTCGGGGGCGATTCCATCCTCAGCCTGCAGATCATCGCCCGGGCCAAGCGCCAGGGCATCAGGCTGAGCCCGCGCCAGCTGTTCGAGAAGCAGACCATCGCCCAGCTGGCCCAGGTCGCCAAGGTGATTACTGCAGCGGCCAAGCCTGCCGCTGTTGCGCAGGTCAGTGGTGGCATGCCGCTGCTGCCGGTGCAGGCGCGCTTCTTCGAACTGGGCCTGGATCAGCCTGGGCATTACAACCAGGCGGTCATGCTGCAGCCACGCCAGGCGCTGACGGCGAGCATCGTCGAACAGGCCCTGGCGTTGCTGGTCAACCAGCACGACGCACTGCGCCTGGCCTTCAGCAAGGTGGACGGCAGCTGGCATGCCGAGCACCGCACCGGCGCGCCTGGTGGGCTGCTCTGGCACCGCCAGGCGGCCGATGCCGCGCAACTGCTGGCCATCGCCGAAGAGGCGCAGGGCAGTCTCGATCTCGCCCAGGGGCCGCTGCTGCGCGCCGTGCTGTGCGACCTCGCCGACGGTGGGCAGCGCCTGCTGCTGGTGATTCATCACCTGGTGGTCGACGGTGTGTCCTGGCGGGTGCTGCTGGAAGACCTGGAGCAGGCCTGCGTCGCCCTGTTGGCCGGGCGCACACCCGCACTGGCGGAGAAGGGCACGGCATTCAAGGTCTGGGCCGAGGGCTTGGTGGGCTGGGCCCAGGCGCCTGCCCGTGATGCAGAGCTGGCCTACTGGCAAGCGACTCTCGCGGGGCAGACCGGCGACCTGCCTGCAGCACGCCGCGACGCCGGGCTGCAGGTGCGTCACGCACGCACCGTGCGCTGCCGGCTGGATGCCGACACCACGCAGAGCCTGCTGCAGCAGGCTCCAGCCGCCTATCGCACACAGGTCAACGACCTGCTGCTGACTGCCCTGGCGCGGGTGCTGTGCCGCTGGACCGGGCAGGTCAGTGCGCTGGTCCAGCTGGAAGGCCACGGCCGTGAGGACCTGTTCGACGGCGTGGACCTGAGCCGCACCGTGGGTTGGTTCACCAGCCTGTTCCCGGTGGCGCTGACCCCGACCGACGACCTGAGCGGTTCGCTCAAGGCCATCAAGGAACAATTGCGTGGCGTGCCCGGGCGCGGCATCGGCCATGGCGTGCTGCGTTACCTCGGCAGCCCGGCGCAGCAGGCGGCGTTGCAAGCGCTGCCGCAAGCGCGGGTGACCTTCAACTACCTCGGCCAGTTCGACCAGGGCTTCGGCGAAGACCGGCTGTTCGCGCCCGCCCTGGAAAGCGTTGGCGCTACCCAGGCGGCCGATGCGCCATTGGGCAACTGGCTGAGCGTCAACGGCCAGGTGCTGGGCGGCGAACTGGAGCTGGGCTTCACCTTCAGCCAGGCGATGTTCGACGAGCCGGTGATCGCCAGCCTGGCCGATGACTACGCCGGTGAGCTGGCCGCGCTGGTCGCCCACTGCCTCGACCGCCAGGCCGGCGGCGCCACCCCGGCTGACTTCCCGCTGGCTGGCCTGACCCAGGCGCAGCTTGATGCGTTGCCGGTCGACCTGCGCCAGGTCGAGAACATCTACCCGCTGGCACCGATGCAGGAAGGCATGCTGTTCCACAGCCTGTACGACGGCCAAGCCAGCAGCTACGTCAACCGCCTGCGCCTGGACCTCGACGAGCTCGACCCCGAGCGCTTCATCCAGGCCTGGCAGCAGGCGCTGGACCAGCACGAATCGCTGCGTGCCGGGTTTGCCTGGGAGCAGGGCCTGGAAGCGCCACGCCAAGTGGTTCTGCGCCACGTCCAGCTGCCGGTCGAACGCTTCGACTGGGCTGGCGAGGCCGATATCGGCGCCCGCCTGGAAGCGCTGGCGCAGGCCGAGCAGGCTCGTGCCTTCGACCTTGGCCAGGCGCCGCTGCTGCGCGTGGTACTTGTGCGCACCGGGCCGCAGCGCCATCACCTGATCTACACCAGCCACCACATCCTGATGGACGGCTGGAGCAATTCGTTGCTCTTTGCCGCCGTGATGCAGGCTTATTCGGGGCAGCCTGCCGCGCTGGCGCAGGCCACCCGCAGCAACTACCTCGGCTGGTTGCAGCAGCAGGATCGCGCCGCTGCCGATGCGTTCTGGAAAGCCCAACTGCTCGACCTGGACGGCCCGACACTGCTCGGCGGCACACGCGATGCCAGTGAAGCCGGGCAGGGCGCCGTAGTGCTGGAGCTGGGCGAGGCCTTGAGCCAGGCCCTGAAGCACTTTGCGCAGGCTCAGCAAGTCACCCTCAACAGCGTGCTGCAGGCTGCCTGGGTACTGCTGTTGCAGCGCCGCACCGGCCAGCGGCGGCCGTGCTTCGGCGCCACCGTGTCCGGGCGCCCGGCGGAGTTGCCGGGGATCGAGCAGCAACTGGGCCTGTTCATCAACACCCTGCCGGTGGCCGCCGAGCCGCAAGGGCAGATGCCGGTCGCCGACTGGGTGCGTAAAGTGCAGGCGCTCAACCTGCGCCTGCGCGAGTACGAGTACCTGCCGCTTTACGCCATCCAGGCAGCGGCCGGGCGCCATGGCGAGGCGTTGTTCGACAGCCTGCTGGTGTTCGAGAACTACCCGCTGGCCCAGAGCCTGTCCGACAGCAGTGCCGGGTTGCGCCTGTCTGGCCTGGACTATCAGGAATACAGCGGCTACCCGCTGACCCTGATTGCCGAAGCGCGGGATCAGATGCAGCTGACCTTCGCCTACCAGCGCCAGGTCTTAGGCGATGCGCAGGTGCAGCAAATAGCGGCCGAGCTGCGCCACTTGCTGCAAGGCTTCGCCAATGCGCCGCACGCCTTGCTGGGCAGCTTCGGGCTGGTCGACGCAGAGGCTCATTCGCGAATCGTGAAGGGTTGGAATGACACGGCACGGGACTACCCGGGCACGCCTTATCTACACCAGCTGTTCGAACAGCAAGCCGCCCGCCAACCGCAAGCGCCGGCACTGACCTTTGCCGACCGCACCTTGAGCTATGCCGAACTCAATGCCGAGGCCAACCGCCTGGCTCTGTATCTGCGCGGTCAGGGTGTCGGCCCGGACGTGCTGGTCGGCATCGCCGCCGAGCGCTCGGTGGAAATGGTCGTCGGCCTGCTGGCAATCCTCAAGGCCGGTGGCGCCTATGTGCCGCTGGACCCGGAATATCCGCAGGACCGCCTGGCCTACATGTTCGAGGACAGCGGCATTACCTTGCTGCTGACCCAGTCGCACCTGCGCGACGGCCTGCCGATCCCGGCCGGGCTGACGGTGCTCGATCTGGATCGAACCGAAGCCTGGAGTGCGCTGGGCGCGCACAACCCGGACGTGGCACTGCACCCGGAAAACCTCGCCTACGTCATCTATACCTCCGGCTCCACCGGCAAGCCGAAGGGCGCCGGCAACCGCCATATCGCCTTGCACAACCGCCTGGCCTGGATGCAGGAGGCTTATCAACTCACTGCCGCTGACAGCGTGCTGCAAAAGACACCGTTCAGCTTCGACGTCTCGGTGTGGGAGTTCTTCTGGCCGTTGATGGAAGGCGCACGCCTGGTCATGGCGCTGCCGGGTGACCACCGCGACCCGGCGCGCCTGGCCGAGCTGATTACCCGCGAGCAGATCAGCACGCTGCACTTCGTCCCGTCGATGCTGCAAGCCTTCGTCGGCGACGAAAACGCTGCCCGCTGCACCTCGCTGCAACGGATCATCTGCTCCGGCGAAGCACTGCCGGTGGAGCTGCAACGCCAGACCCTGGCGCTGCTGCCACAGAGTGGCCTGTACAACCTCTACGGCCCGACCGAAGCGGCCATCGACGTCACTCACTGGACCTGCGTCGAGGAAGGCAAGGACAGCGTGCCGATCGGCCAGCCGATCGCCAACCTGCAGACCTACGTGCTGGACGGCGAATTGAACCCCGTCAGCCCCGGCGTGACCGGCGAGCTGTATCTCGGAGGTATCGGCCTGGCCCGCGGCTACCACCGTCGTCCGTCGCTGACCGCCGAGCGTTTCGTCATCAGCCCGTTCGGCGCAGGCCTGCGGCTGTACCGCACCGGCGACCTGGCACGCCAGCGCGAAGATGGCGTGATCGAGTATGCCGGGCGCATCGACCACCAGGTGAAGATCCGCGGCCTGCGCATCGAACTGGGCGAGATCGAAGCCCGCCTGCAAGAGCTGGAGGCGGTACGCGAAGCCGTGGTGGTAGCCGGCGAAGGTCAGCTGGTGGCGTATCTGGTAGCTGAGCAGGCCGACAGCCTGGCGGCGATCAAGGCACATCTGGCCGCTGTACTACCGGACTACATGGTGCCAGCGCAGTGGGTTTTGCTCGAACAGATGCCGTTGTCGCCCAACGGCAAGCTCGACCGCAAGGCCCTGCCGAAACCGGAGCTGGGCCAGTCGCGGCGCGAGTACGTGGCGCCGCGGAACGAACTGGAGCAACGCCTGGCCGCGATCTGGCAGGAGGTGCTGCAGGTCGAGCGGGTCGGCCTCACTGACAACTTCTTCGAACTGGGCGGGCACTCGCTGCTGCTGGTGCGCCTGGTATCCCGACTCAAGACCGAGTTTTCCGTGGAATTGCCGATTCAGGACGCCTACCTCGCCGACGACCTCGCTGCCCTGGCCGCCCTGGTGACGCGTAACGCGAGCCCGGCTGAACAAGACTACGACGCCATTTTTGACGCCTTGGACGAACTGGAGGCATTTGATGCTTAAGCAAGGGACCCAACAGGGCAATGAGCTGGTCCAGCGGATCAGCGGGCTGAACCACGACAAGCGCGTGGCCCTGTTCAAGCGCCTGCTGGAGAAAGGTGTCGATCTGGGCCGCCTGCCCATCGTGCCGCTGGCCGACGGCGAGACACTGCGCCTCTCCCATGCCCAGCAGCGCCAGTGGGTGCTCTGGCAACTGGACCCGGACGGCGCTGCCTACAACATGGTCACCGTGCTGCGCCTGCGCGGGGCATTGAATCTCGAGGCCCTGCGCCAGGCATTCGACGACCTGGCGACGCGGCATCAGACGCTGCGCACGCGCTTCTTCCTCGATGCCGACGGCCAGCCACGCCAGTGCATCGAGGCGGCCGGGTCGCTGACGATCGACACGCGTCAGCTTGGGCAAACTGATGAGCCGGCATTGCTGGCCGCCATCGAGGCCGAAGCGACTCGCCCGTTCGACCTGGAAACGGGCCCGCTGTTGCGGGTAGCGCTGCTGGAAGTGGGCGATGCGGACCGCGTACTGGTCCTGACCCAGCACCATATCGTCTCCGACGGCTGGTCCATGCAGTTGATGGTCGATGAACTGATCAGCCTGTACCAGGCTCACTGCCAGGGCGTTGCAGCGCAGCTGCCGGCCTTGCCGATTCAGTATGTCGACTACGCCGGCTGGCAGCGCCAGTGGCTGGCCGCTGGCGAGCGCGAGCGTCAGTTGAATTACTGGACGCAGCGCCTGGCCGGGGAGCAAGGCCCGCTGGAGCTGCCGTTCGACCGCCCACGGCCGGCGCGCCGCAGCAGCCAGGGTTCACGGGAAATTCTCGAGCTTCCAACCGCGCTGCTGCAAGGCATCCGGCAACTGGCCCAGGCCCAGGGATGCACACCGTTCATGGTGCTGCTGGCCTCGTTCCAGTTGTTGCTGCATCGCTACAGCGGCCAGGCTGACATCCGTGTCGGCGTGCCTTCGGCCAACCGCAATCGCGCCGAGACCGAGCGCCTGCTGGGCTTTTTCGTCAACACGCAGGTGCTGCGCGCGGACGTCGATAGCCAGGCAGGCTTCCTCGACCTGCTCAAGCAGGTGCGCCAGGCTGCACTGGAAGCCCAGGCTCACCAGGATCTGCCCTTCGAACAGCTGGTCGAAGCCCTGCAGCCGGAGCGCAGCCTGAGCCACAGTCCATTGTTCCAGGTGATGTTCAACTATCAGGTGAGCGAGGGCGCTATCAGTGACGGCGTGCAACTGCCGGGGCTGGATGTGGCGCAGATGCAGTGGGCCATGCCCAGTGCGCAGTTCGACCTGAGCCTGGACTGTGTCGAGCACCCACAGGGGCTCAGCGCCTCGCTGATCTACTCGACCGACCTGTTCGATGCGCCTCGCGTCCAGCGCATGGCCGTGCACTGGCAGAATCTGTTGCAGGCGATCATCGAAGCGCCGGCACAACGCATGGGCGATTTGCCCATGCTGCACGATGACGAGCGAGCGTTGGCGATCACTGGCTGGAACGCCACGGCGCGGGACTACCCAGGTACGCCGTACGTGCACCAGCTGTTCGAACAGCAGGCCACCCGCCAACCGCAAGCACCGGCACTGACCTTCGCCGACCGGACCTTGAGCTATGCCGAACTGAATGCCGAGGCCAACCGCCTGGCGCAGTATCTGCGTAGTCAGGGCGTCGGCCCGGACGTGCTGGTGGGCATCGCCGCCGAGCGTTCGGTGGAAATGGTCGTTGGCCTGCTGGCGATTCTCAAGGCCGGTGGCGCCTACGTGCCGCTGGACCCGGAATATCCGCAGGACCGCCTGGCCTACATGTTCGAAGACAGCGGCATCACTTTGCTGCTGACCCAGTCGCACCTGCGCGACGGCCTGCCGATCCCGGCCGGGCTGACGGTGCTCGATCTGGATCGAACCGAAGCCTGGAGTGCGCTGGGTGCGCACAACCCGGAGGTGGCACTGCACCCGGAAAACCTGGCCTACGTCATCTACACCTCCGGCTCCACCGGCAAGCCGAAGGGCGCCGGCAACCGCCATATCGCCTTGCACAACCGCCTGGCCTGGATGCAGGAGGCGTATCAGCTCACGGCCACTGACAGCGTGCTGCAGAAAACGCCATTCAGCTTCGACGTGTCGGTGTGGGAGTTCTTCTGGCCGCTGATGGAAGGCGCACGCCTGGTCATGGCGCTGCCCGGCGACCACCGCGACCCGGCGCGCCTGGCCGAGCTGATCACCCGCGAACGGATCAGCACGCTGCACTTCGTGCCGTCGATGCTGCAAGCCTTCGTCGGCGACGAAAACGCCGCCCGCTGCACTTCGCTGCAACGCATCATCTGCTCCGGCGAAGCACTGCCGGTGGAACTGCAACGCCAGACCCTGGCGCTGCTGCCGCAGAGCGGCCTGTACAACCTGTACGGCCCGACCGAAGCGGCCATCGACGTCACCCACTGGACCTGCGTCGAGGAAGGCAAGGATGCGGTGCCGATCGGCCAGCCGATCGCCAACCTGCAGACCTACGTGCTGGACGGCGAACTGAACCCGGTCAGCCCCGGCGTGACCGGCGAGCTGTACCTGGGCGGCATCGGCCTGGCCCGGGGTTACCACCGTCGCCCATCGCTGACCGCCGAGCGCTTCGTCACCAGCCCGTTCGGTACTGGCCAGCGGCTGTACCGCACCGGCGACCTGGCGCGCCAGCGCGAGGACGGCGTGATCGAGTACGCCGGGCGCATCGACCACCAGGTGAAGATCCGCGGCCTGCGCATCGAGCTGGGCGAAATCGAAGCGCGCCTGCAGGAACAGGACACTGTGCGTGAAGCGGTAGTGGTGGCCGCCGATGGCCCGAGCGGCAAGCAACTGGTGGCCTATGTGGTGCCAGAGCCGACTTCCCTGGCACGCGCTGAGGCCGAGATTCAGGGCGGCTACCTGCAAGGCGTCAAGGCGCAATTGCAGGATGTGCTGCCGGACTACATGGTGCCAGCGCAGTGGGTGCTGCTCGAACAGATGCCGCTGTCGCCCAACGGCAAGCTCGACCGCAAGGCCCTGCCCAAGCCCGACCCGGCGCAATCGCGCAGCGAGTACCAGGCACCGCGCAACGCCCTGGAGCAGCGCCTGGCGCTGATCTGGCAGGAAGTGCTGCGCCTGGAACAGGTCGGCGTGGACGACAATTTCTTCGAGCTGGGCGGGGATTCGATCATCTCCATCCAGATCGTCAGCCGGGCACGCCAGGCCGGGATTCGTTTCGCGCCGCGTGACCTGTTCCAGCATCAGAGCATTCGCCGCCTGGCCACTGTGGCGCAACTGAGCGAGACCCTGCAGATCGACCAGGGGCCGGTGACCGGTGAGGCGCCGCTGCTGCCGATCCAGCAGACGTTCTTCGCCACTGAAATCCCCAACCGTCAGCACTGGAACCAGTCGCTGCTGTTGGCCCCGTCCGAGCCGCTGGACAGCGAACTGCTGACCCGGGCCCTGGCCGCAGTGATGCAACAGCATGACGCCCTGCGCCTGCGCTACCAAACGTTGGACGGTGGCTGGGTACAGCACCATCAGCCACAGGCGAGTGCCGAAGGACTGATCTGGCAAAAGCAGTTGGCCAGCCTCGACGAACTGCCTGCGTACTGCAGCGAAGTGCAGCGCAGCCTCGACCTGGGCGCAGGCCCCATGCTGCGCCTGGGCCTGATCACCTTGCCGGACGGTACACAGCGCTTGCTGCTGGCGATTCACCACCTGGTCATCGATGGCGTTTCCTGGCGCATCCTGCTCGAGGACCTGCAGACGGCTTATCGTCAGCTGCAGGCGGGGCAGGTGCTGCAGTTACCGGCCAAGACCACCTCGTACAAGGCCTGGGGCGAGCGCCTGGGCGAACATGCCCGCTGCGCGCCGATGGTCGCGCAGCTCGGCTACTGGCAGCAGCTGCTGGAAGGCGCGCCGCAGGATCTGCCGCGCGACAATCCGCAAGGGGGGATGGACAACCGGCATGCGCGCAGCGTCGCCACCCGGCTGGACGCTACCCGTACCCGCCAGTTGCTGCAGGAGGCGCCAGCGGCGTACCGCACCCAGGTCAACGACCTGCTGCTGACGGCCCTGGCCCAGGTCGTCTGTGCCTGGAGTGGCGAGGCGTCGGCGTTGGTGCAACTGGAAGGGCACGGCCGCGAGGACCTGTTCAGCGACATCGACCTGTCACGCACGCTGGGCTGGTTCACCAGCCTGTTCCCGGTGCGCCTGACGCCAGCCAGCGACCTTGGTGCCGCCATCAAGGGCATCAAGGAGCAGCTGCGCGCGACTCCGGACAAAGGCCTGGGCCATGGCCTGTTGCGCCACCTGGGTAGCGATGAGGCACGCGCAGCGTTGGCCGCCTTGGCGCAACCGCGCATCACCTTCAACTACCTGGGGCAGTTCGATGGCGACTTCGCCGATGGGGCGTTGTGGGTGCCCGCCAGCGAAGGGCGTGGTGCCGGGCAAGATCCGCAGGCGCCGCTGGGCAACTGGCTGAGCGTCGATGGCCAGGTGTTCGGCGGCGAACTGAGCCTGAACTGGACCTTCAGCGGCGAGGTGTACGCCGAGGCGACCATCGCGCGCCTGGCCGAGGCCTATCAGCAGGCCCTGGAGGCGCTGATCGCGCACTGCCTGGTCGAGAGCAACGCCGGGCTGACCCCGAGCGATGTGCCGTTGGCCGGGCTTGGCCAGGCTCAACTCGATGCCCTGGCCTTGCCTGCCCGGGCCATTGCCGAGATCTATCCGCTGTCGCCGATGCAGCAAGGCATGCTGTTCCACAGCCTGTACGAAGCCAGCGGCCGTACCTACGTCAACCAGATGCGCCTGGATATCCGTGGCCTCGACGTCGAGCGCTTCGCCAGTGCCTGGCAGCAGGCGGTCGACCGCCACGAGCTGCTGCGCGCAGGCTTTCTCTGGGACGCGGGGCTGGAAGCGCCGCGCCAGGTGATTCACCGCCAGGCCAGCCTGGAAATCGTGGTCGAGGAGGGCGGCGATGGCACTGCCCGCCTGCTCGACGAGCGTGCCGGCCATGAGCTGGACCGCGGTTTCGATCTGGCCTGCCCGCCGCTGCTGCGCCTGTGCCTGCTGCGCACTGGCGCTGACAGCCATCACCTGATCTACACCAGCCACCACATCCTGATGGACGGCTGGAGCAATTCGCGCCTGCTCGGCGAGGTGCTGCAAAGCTATGCCGGCCAGGCCGTCGCCGCGCCGGAAGGCCGCTACCAGGACTACCTTGCCTGGTTGCAGGGCCAGGACCAGGCGGCCAGCGAGCGCTTCTGGCAGGCGCAGCTGGCGCCCCTGGAGGAGCCGACCCGGCTGGCCCTGGCCTGCGCCCGGGCGTACCTGGCCGAGCCCGGCCAGGCCTTGCACAGCGCTCGGTTGAACGGCGAGCAGACCCGCCGCCTGCAGGCCTTTGCCCGGCAGCAGCAGGTGACCCTCAACACCCTGGTGCAGTCGGCCTGGCTGTTGCTGTTGCAGCGTTACACCGGCCAGCGCAGCGTGGCCTTCGGCGCCACCGTATCCGGGCGCCCGGTGGAACTGCCGGGGATCGAGCAGCAACTGGGCCTGTTCATCAACAGCCTGCCGGTGATCGCCAGCCCGGATGGCGCGCTCAGCGTCGCCCAGTGGGCCCAGGCGGTGCAGGCGCAGAACCTTGCGCTGCGCGACCACGAACATACACCGTTGGCAGACGTGCAACGCCTGGCCGGGCGTAACGGCGAGGCGCTGTTCGACACGCTGCTGGTGTTCGAGAACTATCCGGTTTCCGAAGCCCTGCAAGCGGCCCCGGGCGGCCTTGGTTTCAGCAACCTGGGCTACAGCGAGCAAAGCGGTTATGCCCTGACCCTGATCGCCCAGGTCGGCGATGAGCTGGAACTGGCCTTCAACTACCTGACACAGGACTTCGCCGAGCCGACCATCCGCCGCATCGCCGGGCAACTGACCCAGTTGCTGCTGCAGTTCATGGCGCACCCTGATAGCCCACTGGGCGAGCTGCCGCTGCTGGAGGAAAACGACCGCCTGCAAGTCGTCGAGCAGTGGAATGCCACGGCGCGGAGCTACCCGGGCACGCCTTATGTGCACCAGCTGTTCGAACAGCATGTCATGCTTCAGCCGCAAGCACCGGCACTGACCTTCGCTGACCGCACCTTGAGCTACGCCGAACTGAATGCCGAGGCCAACCGCCTGGCGCAGTATCTACGCGGTCAGGGTGTCGGCCCGGACGTGCTGGTCGGCATCGCCGCCGAGCGCTCGGTGGAAATGGTCGTCGGCCTGCTGGCGATCCTCAAGGCCGGTGGCGCCTATGTGCCGCTGGACCCGGAATATCCGCAGGACCGCCTGGCCTACATGTTCGAGGACAGCGGCATTACCTTGCTGCTGACCCAGTCGCACCTGCGCGATGGCCTGCCGATTCCCGCCGGGCTGGCGGTGCTCGATCTGGATCGAGCCGAAGCCTGGAGTGCGCTGGGCGCGCACAACCCGGAGGTGGCACTGCACCCGGAAAACCTCGCCTACGTCATCTACACCTCCGGCTCCACCGGCAAGCCGAAGGGCGCCGGCAACCGCCATGTCGCCTTGCACAACCGCCTGGCCTGGATGCAGGAGGCGTATCAGCTCACGGCCACTGACAGCGTGCTGCAGAAAACGCCATTCAGCTTCGACGTGTCGGTGTGGGAGTTCTTCTGGCCATTGATGGAAGGCGCACGCCTGGTCATGGCGCTGCCTGGTGACCACCGCGACCCGGCGCGCCTGGCCGAGCTGATCACCCGCGAACGGATCAGCACCCTGCACTTCGTGCCGTCGATGCTGCAAGCCTTCGTCGGCGACGAAAACGCCGCCCGCTGCACCTCGCTGCAGCGCATCATCTGCTCCGGCGAAGCACTGCCGGTGGAACTGCAACGCCAGACCCTGGCGCTGCTGCCGCAAAGCGGCCTGTACAACCTGTACGGCCCGACCGAAGCGGCCATCGACGTCACCCACTGGACCTGCGTCGAGGAAGGCAAGGATGCGGTGCCGATCGGCCAGCCGATCGCCAACCTGCAGACCTACGTGCTGGACGGCGAACTGAACCCGGTCAGCCCCGGCGTGACCGGCGAGCTGTACCTGGGCGGCATCGGCCTGGCCCGTGGCTACCACCGTCGCCCATCGCTGACCGCCGAGCGCTTCGTCACCAGCCCGTTCGGTGCTGGCCAGCGGCTGTACCGCACCGGCGACCTGGCGCGTCAGCGCGAGGACGGCGTGATCGAATACGCCGGGCGTATCGACCACCAGGTGAAGATCCGCGGCCTGCGCATCGAACTGGGCGAGATCGAAGCGCGCCTGCAAGAGCAGGACGCGGTGCGTGAAGCGGTGGTGGTGGCCGCCGATGGCCCGAGCGGCAAGCAACTGGTGGCCTACCTGGTGGCCGGGCAGGCTGACAGCCTGGAAGCGATCAAGGCGCACCTGGCGGCCGTGCTGCCGGACTACATGGTACCCGCGCAGTGGGTGCTGCTTGAGCGCATGCCGCTGTCGCCCAACGGCAAGCTCGACCGCAAGGCCCTGCCGAAACCGGAGCTGGGCCAGTCCCGGCGCGAGTACCTGGCGCCGCAGAGCGAACTGGAGCAGCGCCTGGCCGGCATCTGGCAGGATGTGCTGAAAGTCGAGCAGGTGGGGCTCAACGACAACTTCTTCGAACTGGGCGGTGATTCCATCGTCTCGATCCAGCTGGTCAGCCGTGCCCGCCAGCAAGGCCTGCGCTTCACGCCCAAGGACGTCTTCGAGCAGCAGACCTTGCAGCGCCTGGCCGGCGTCGTCGACCAGGACCAAGTCAGCCAGGTCGAGCAAGGCCCGGTAACTGGCGAGGCACCGTTGCTGCCGATCCAGCAGCTGTTCTTCGAAACCGACATTCCGGCCCGCCACCACTGGAACCAGGCGCTGCTGCTGGCGCCGGTCGAGCCCCTGGATGGCGAGCTGCTGCACGCCGCGCTGCAGCACGTAACGTTGCACCACGATGCCCTGCGCTTGCGCTATCGCCAGGACGCAGCGGGTTGGGTCCAGTACCACGCCGCCGTCGACCAGGCCGTGCAGTTGCAGTGCGTACAGGTCGAAAGCCTCGAACCCGTGGCCGCCGAGGCCCAGCGCAGCCTGTCGCTGCAGCACGGTCCGCTGTGCCGCGCGCTGCTTGCCAGCCTGGCCGATGGCAGCCAGCGCTTGCTGCTGGTGGCTCACCACCTGGTGATCGACGGTGTTTCCTGGCGCATTCTGCTGGAAGACCTGCAAGCCACTTACCGCCAGTTGCAGCAGGGCGGTGTACCACGCCTGCCAGCCAAGACCAGCGCGTACAAGGCCTGGGGCGAAAGCCTGGTCGCCCACGCGCAGTCACAGGCGATGAACGACGAACTGAGCTACTGGCAGGCGCAGCTTGCCGAGGGTGGCGAAGGCATCCTTGCCGACCACCCAGAGGGTAGCCAGGCCAAACGCCATGCCCGCACACTCACCAGCCGCTTCGACCTTGCATTGACCCGCGCGCTGCTGCAAGAGGCACCGGCGGCCTATCGCACCCAGGTCAACGACCTGCTGCTGACCGCCCTGGCCCAGGCCCTTTGCGCCTGGAGCGGCGAGGCATCGGCACTGGTGCAGCTGGAAGGGCATGGCCGTGAGGAACTGTTCGACGCTATCGACCTGTCGCGCACCCTGGGCTGGTTCACCAGCCTGTACCCGGTGCGCCTGCAACCCGCTGCCGATATCGGCACGTCGATCAAGCGCATCAAGGAACAACTGCGCAGCGTACCGAACAAAGGCATCGGCTATGGCCTGCTGCGCCACCTCGGCCCACAGGCAGCCCGGGAGGTGCTGGCCGCTCTGCCGCAGCCACGCATCACCTTCAACTACCTGGGCCAGTTCGATACGGGCTCGGCAGAAGATGCGCTGTGGCGCCTGGCGGATGAGTCGGCAGGCAGCGGCATCGATGACGATGCTCCACTGGGCAACTGGCTGAGCCTGGATGGCCAGGTGCACGAAGGTGTGTTGAGCCTGAGCTGGACGTTCAGCACCTGCACCTTCGAGGCAAGCCGGGTACAGGCGCTGGCGACGGCATTCGAAGACGCCCTGCAGGCGCTGGTGGAGCATTGCCAGCAACCGGCCAACCGTGGCGTGACAGCGACGGACTTCCCGCTGGCCGGCCTCGACCAGGGCCAGCTCGACGCGTTGCCGGTGGCAGTGGATGACATCGAGGACGTTTACGCGCTATCGCCGATGCAGGAGGGCATGCTGTTCCACACCCTCTCCGACGGTGGCTCGGCGCTGTATGTCAACCAGGTCTGCCTGCCTGTCGAGGGCCTCGACCCGCAACGCTTCGCCGCCGCCTGGCAGCGTGTCATGGCTCGCCACGACATCCTGCGCACCAGCTTCCACTGGCAAGGGCTGCCGCGCCCGGTGCAAGTGGTGCACCGCCAGGCCCGCCTGGACTTCGAGGTGCTCGACTGGCGCGGTGAGGCGGTGGACGAGCAACGTCTCGCCGCGCGTGCCGAAGCGGAATGCGCCCGTGGTTTCGACCTGACCCGCGCGCCGTTGCAGCGGCTGCTGCTGATCCGCGTGGCGGAGCAAGGCTACCAGATGGCCTGGACCAGCCACCACATCCTCATGGATGGCTGGTCCAGCTCGCAGTTGTTCGGCGAGGTGATGGAGCAGTACCACCAGGGCAGCAGCAACGCAGAGGTGGGCCGCTATCGCGACTTCATCGCCTGGCTGCAGCGCCAGGACCAGGGCGCCCTCGAGGGCTTCTGGAAAGCTCGCCTGCAACGCCTGGACGAACCGACCTCGCTGAGCCAGGCCGTACACCCGCGGCATGTCAGCGACGAACCAGGCCATCACGCGCTCTACACCCGCTGGGACGGCGAGCGTACCGCCCGCCTGCAGCAGCGTTGCCGCGAACTGCGCATCACTGCCAACACCGTGGTGCAGGGCGCCTGGCTGCTGTTGCTGCAGCGCTACACCGGCCAGGCGGCGCCGTGCTTCGGCGCCACCGTCGCCGGGCGGCCTGAAGGCCTGGCTGGGGCAGACCGCATGCTCGGCCTGTTCATCAACACCCTGCCGGTGATCGGCCGGATGGATGCCGAACAGACACTGCTCGACTGGCTGCAGGCCTTGCAGCGCGACAATCTGGAGCTGCGCGAGCACGCCCATGCGCCGTTGGCTGACGTGCAGCGCTGGTCGGGGCAGGGCGGACAGCCGCTGTTCGACAGCATCATCGTCTTCGAGAACTACCCGATCGACCAGCGCCTGGGCGACAGCGCGACCAGTGGGCTGAGCTTCGGCCAGTCGTCCAACCACGACGTCACCAACTTCCCGATGGACCTGGCGGTGCACCTGGGCGAACAGCTGTCGATCGAATACCTGTACCTGCGTGGTTGCTTCAGCGAGCCGGTGGTGCAGGGTATTCGCGCCATGATGGAGCACCTGCTGGAAGAAATCCTCGCCAACCCGCAGGTGGCCCTGGGCAACCTGCAGCGCCTGCCAGCGGCACAACGCTCGGCCTTGCAGGGCTGGAGCACGGCGCCCGGCAATACCTGGCAGGCACAGTCGCTGGTCGAGCTGATCGCCCGCCATGCCGAGCAGCGCCCGCAAGCGCTGGCGGTACAGTGTGGCGCGCAGCAGCTCGACTACCTGCAACTGGAGCGCTCGGCCAACCGCCTGGCTCATCGCCTGCAAGCGCTGGGCGCAGGCCCCGAAGTGGTGGTCGGCGTCGCCCTGGAGCGTTCGGTGCAAACCCTGGTGGCCTTGCTGGCGGTGATGAAGAGCGGCGCTGCCTACCTGCCACTGGATATCGACTACCCGGCCGAGCGCCTGGCCTACATGGTCGAGGACTCGGGGATGGGCTTGCTCATCACCGAGAACGGGCTGCAGGACCGCGTGCCGGCACCGGCCGCCCTGCAGCGCGTGCTGCTCGATGCCGAAGACCAGGGTCATTGGCCAGAAACCGCCCCCGTGTCGCAGGCGCGGCCGGGCAACCTGGCCTACCTGATCTACACCTCGGGCTCGACCGGCCGACCGAAAGGCGTGGCCGTGCCGCAAGGGCCACTGAGCATGCATTGCCAGGCCATTGCCGAGCTGTACGAGATGGAACCTGGCGTGCGCGAGCTGCACTTCATGTCGTTCGCCTTCGACGGCGCGCACGAACGCTGGCTGACCACGCTGATGGTCGGTGGCACGCTGGTGATTCGCGATGGCAGCCTTTGGACCCCGGAGCAGACCTGCCGCGCGCTGCACGAGCAGCGTATCGACATCGCCTGTTTCCCGCCGGCCTACCTCAAGCAGATGGCCGAGTTCGTCGAGGGCAGTGGCATGCCGGCGCCGCCTGTGCGCATCTACTGCTTCGGTGGTGATGCGGTACCGGAGCGCAGCTTCGAGCAGGTCCGCGCTGCACTGCGCCCGTGCTACTTCACCAATGGCTATGGCCCCACCGAGACCGTGGTCACGCCGTTGCTGTGGAAGGCGGCGGGTGGTGACCACTGCGGCGCCGACTACGCGCCCATCGGGCGTGCCGTAGGCGAGCGCAGCCTGCATGTGCTGGACGAGCAGCTCAACCCGTTGCCGGTGGGCTTCCCCGGCGAGCTGTACATAGGTGGTGAAGGGGTCGCCCGTGGCTATCAGAATCGCCCTGGGCAAAGCGCCGAACGCTTCATGCCCGATCCGTTCGGCAAACCCGGCGCACGGCTGTATCGCACCGGCGACCTGGTACGCCTGCGCGAAGACGGCATTCTCGATTACCTGGGGCGTATCGACCAGCAGGTGAAGATCCGCGGTTTCCGTATCGAGCTGGGTGAAGTCGAAGCGGCGCTGCGTCGCCAGCCGGGTGTCGAGGATGCCTTGGTGGTGGCACGCGACAGTGCTTCGGGCAAGCAGCTGGTGGGCTACGTGGTGGGTGAGCCGTCGCTGTCGGGAGACCGGCTGAAGATGGCCCTGCGCGCCAGCCTGCCGGACTGGATGGTGCCCATGCAGGTCATGGTGTTGCCCGTGTTCCCGGTCACGCCCAATGGCAAGCTGGATCGCAAGGCGCTGCCGGAACCGAGCTTCCAGCAGGAGGCCTATGTGGCGCCACGCAACCTCGAAGAACAGCTGCTGGCCGAGATCTGGGCACAGGTGCTGCAGGTCGAGCAGGTCGGCATCGAAGACAATTTCTTCGAGCTGGGCGGTGACTCGATCCTCAGCTTGCAGGTGGTGTCGCGGGTGAAGAACCACCCAGGCCTGGAACTCGACCTGAAGCTGCGTGACCTGTTGCGTTATCAGACCATTGCCGGCATCTGCGAGCGGCCGGTGGAAACCGTCAGCGGCAAGCTCGAGGATCACAGCCTGCAGGCTGGCGAAGGTGCCTTCCGCCTGCTGCCGATCCAGGAATGGCTGTTCGCCGAGGACATGCGCGAGCCGCAGCACTTCAACCAGGCGCTGATGCTCAAGGCGCGCGGTGCGCTGGACCTGGATGCGCTGGAACGCGCCCTGGGCGTGATCCAGCGGCATCACGATTCGCTGCGCTTGCGCTTCAGCCGCGACGGTGGCCGTTGGCTGCAGCACTACCTGGCCGAGGACGCCTGTGCGCCGCAGCTGTGGCGCCGCGAGGCCGCCGATGCGCAAGCGCTGGAGCAACTGGCCAACCAGGCGCAACGCAGCCTGGACCTGGGCGAGGGCCCGATGTGGCGTGCGATGCACGTGAGCATGGCCGACGGTGAAGCCCGCCTGTTGCTGGTAATCCACCACCTGGTGGTGGATGCGGTGTCGTGGCGTGTGTTGCTGGAAGACCTGCGCACTGCCTACGAGGCCTGCTGCCTGGGCCAGGAACCCAGGCTGCCGATGCGCAGCAGCAGCTACCGCGCCTGGGTCGAGCGCCTGGTGCAGGATGCCGGGCGTATCGCCGCCGAAGAAAGCGACTGGTGGCTGGGGCAGCTGGACCGTGCGGGCCAGGACCTGCCGTGCGACAACCCCAGGGGCCGCAACCAGGTCAGTGAACAGGCAGTGGCCAGGGTCGTGCTCGACAGTACCCCGACCAGCCGCCTGCTCAAGGAGGCACCAGCGGCCTATGGCACGCAGATCAACGACCTGTTGCTGACCGCCCTGGGCCGTGTGCTGTGCCGTTGGAGCGAACAGGAGTCGGTGCTGGTGCAACTGGAAGGCCATGGCCGCGAAGACGTGTTCGAGGCCCTCGACCTGTCGCGCACGCTGGGTTGGTTTACCAGCATGTTCCCGGTTCGCCTGCAGCCCGAGGCGGATATCGGCAGCTCGATCCTGGCTATCCAGGGGCAACTGCAGGCGGTGCCCAACAAGGGTATCGGTTATGGCGTGCTGCGCTACCTCGGTGAACCAGCGCTCGGCGAGCGCCTGGCGCGCCTGCCGCAGGCGCGGATCACCTTCAACTACCTGGGGCAGTTCGACCAGAGCTTCGATGACAAGGCACTGCTGGTGCCAGCGGCCGAGGGCACGGGGGATTGCTACAGCCCTGTGGCGCGCCTGGGCAACTGGCTGGAGATCATCGGTCAGGTCTACGACGGTTGCCTGGCGCTGCGCTGTGTCTACAGCACGCGCCGCTACCGCCCGGAGACCGTGCAGGCGCTGATGGACGACTACCGTGCCGAGCTGGAGCTGCTGATCGACCACTGCCTGGCACGACTGGGCTGAGCCTTTCCACCATCCTATCGGGGGAGGCCGCTGCAGGCCTCCCTCTCTCGAGGAACACCATGCTGCATCCTGAACTTGAAGCTTTTCTCGACCTGGCCGAGGCCAATGCCGGCAACGCGCCGTTCCATCACATGAGCCCCGAGCAGGCTCGCCGAGTCTTCCAGCAGTCTACCGAGCAATTGCGCTGGGCAGCGCCCGAGGGCCTGGCCGTCGAAGCGCTGCAAGCGCCGGGCAGGGACGGTGCGGCCATCCCGCTGCGCCTGTACCGGCCGCCGCAGGCAACGGCCCCGCTGCCGGTGCTGGTGTATTTTCACGGCGGTGGCTTTGTCGTCGGCAGCCTCGACAGCCATGATGGCGTGTGCCGCGAACTGTGCGCACGGGCCGGTTGCGCGGTGCTGGCGGTGGGTTACCGGCTGGCGCCGGAGCACCGCTTCCCGGTGGCCCTGGAAGACGGCCAGGATACCTTGGCCTGGTTGGCCAGCGAGGCTGAACAGTTGGGCCTGGACAGTGCGCGTGTGGCCTTCGGTGGCGACAGCGCCGGCGCGACCTTGGCCACGGTGCTGGCAATCGAAGCGGCGCGCGCGGGGGAGCAGGCGGTGCTCAAGCCTTGCGCCCAGCTGTTGTGCTACCCGGTCACCGATGCCAGCCGGCAGAGTGTTTCGCGTACGCTGTTTGGTGAGGGCTATCTGCTGGAGAGCGATACCCTGGAGTGGTTCTACGACCATTACGCACGCACCCCGCAGGACCGCCACGACTGGCGTTTCTCGCCGCTGCTGGCCGAGGACCTGAGCGGTGTGGCGCCTGCCATCATTGCCTTGGCCGGGCTCGATCCGCTGCTGGATGAAGGCCGGGCTTATGCCGAGCGGTTGCGCGATGCGGGGGTCAAGGTCGAGCTGGTGGAGTTGCCGGGGTTGACCCATGACCTGCTGCGCATGGCTTCGGTGCTGCCGGATGTGCTGCAGGTGCATGAGCGGTTGTGTGCAGTTTTGAGTAGGGTGTTGGGGTAGGGGTGGGGGTGGGGCTGCGGTGTTCGCCTTGAGGTTTGCAGCGCCTGTGAGATCGAGCGCCGCCCGCGCGGCGCATCGCGGGCAAGCCCGCTCCCACATCTGTTTCGGGCCAGTCTCTCCTGTGATGCCAACAGGGACCGCCTTGTTGGCATGGCGATGCATTTCAATGGGCGCTGATGCCGCTTCACCTGTCTCCAGTCATGCACCAAGGCGAATCCTGTTGGCGGCACAGGAGTAACTGGCCCGAAACAGATGTGGGAGCGGGCTTGCCCGCGATGCGCCGCGCGGGCGGCGCTCGATCTCACAGGCGCTGCAACTCTCAAGGCAGGCACCTGCTGCCCTTGCCACACTCTCAATACAGAAAACCAGAATACACAACAAACAAAAAGGGCCGCTAAGCGGCCCTTTCCATGTTCAAGCAAACGCTCTTCAGAAATCGCCCTTGAGGGTCAGCATGAAGTTGCGTGGCTCGCCATAGTAGTTACCCCAACCGGTAGCACCGATGGTGGAGTAGTACTTCTTGTCGAACAGGTTGTTGCCATTGACTGCCACCGTCCAGTGCTCGTCCAGGCGGTATTGCACGCGGCCGCTCCACAGGGTGTAACCCGGCTGCTCGATATGGATGTTGCCCTGGCGGCGGAAGTTGTCGCTCTGGCTGGACACCCCGGCACCGATGGTCCAGCGATCCAGCGCGCCATCGAGCTGGTAGTCACCCCAGACCTTGAGCATGTGCCGCGGAATGAAGCTGGAAGTGAAGGTCAGCTCGGTCGGGTCGGTATCGTTGATGGTCTTCAGGTACTTGGTCTGGGTGTAGGTGTAGCCAGCCAGCAACTGCAGGCGATCGATCGGCGAACCGCTGATCTCGGCCTCGAAGCCCTGGGCGCGCACCTTGCCGCTGTCGGTGTAGCAGTAGCCATCGCTGGAACCGGCACAGACATTCTCGTAGTCGGTTTCGGCGCGGTGGTCTTCGATGGTGCGGAACAGGTTGAACGAGGTGTTCAGCTGGCCGTCGAGCAGCTCGCCCTTGATGCCGAGCTCATAGCTGCCACCGGTCTTGGGCTGCAGCGATTTCCCATCGGCGGTAGTCAGGTTGCCTTGTGGCTGGAAGATCTGCGCATAGCTGGCGTAGGCGGTCCACTGGTCGTTGAGGTCGTAGAGCAGGGCGCCGAACGGGGTGACCTCGCCATTTTCCTGGCTGCGGATATGCTCCCAGGTGTCCCAGCGCTGGGTGTAGGAATCGCGGTTGTTGCGGTACCAGCTGACGCGGGTGCCCAGCACCAGGGTGAGGGGCTCGGCCAGTTTCAGGCGCAGGTTGGCATAGGTGCCCCACTGGGTGGTGGTGGAGTCGGTCGGAAACGGGCCGCCGCGGATGGTGCCGGTCTGGTAGTCGGCCTTCGACGGATGCGGGAAGTTATCCGATGGGTCGAACGGGTTCTGTGTGCCGCTCAAGGCCAGCAGGGCGAAGTAGTCGTGGTTCTTCTGGCGGCTGGCGTTGGCGCCGATGATCAGCTCGTGCTCCAGGCCGAACGCCTCGAATTTACCGTCGATGTAGCTATCGAAACCGTAGTCGTCCTGGTCGTAATCGAAGCGGCCGGAATAGCGGCCCATCGCTCCGGTGGTGGCGCCCACCGGCACCGAGCCTTCGGAATAGCCGTACTCGATGTTCTGGTTGTTGTGGGTGTAGACCGAAGCGAAGTTCAGCGACCAGTCATCGTTGAAGCGGTGCTTGGCGTCGGCGAAGGCGGTGATGCGCTCGCTCTGCAGGTCGTTCCAGCTGGCACCCAGGCAGGTCGAGCGGGACAGCTTCAGGTCGCTGCCGTCGGCATAGCGCGGCAGGCCGTGGTAGCAGGGAGTGGCGTCGACATCCTCGTACGCCAGGCCGAAGCCCAGGGTGGTGTCGGGGGTGACGTCCCAGTCGATGGCGCCGTAGGCAATACGGTCCTGGCGCTTGGAGTTGTCGTAGAAGTACTGCTTGTCCTGCAGCGCCGCCACGGCGCGGCCACGCACGGTACCCGACTCGTTCAGCGGGCCGCCCACGTCCACCTGGCTGCGGTAGTTGTCCCAGCTGCCGGCGGACAGGGTCACGCTGGTGTGGGCCTTGTCCTGGCCACGCTTGCGCACGAAGTTGACGCCACCGGCCGAGGAGCCGGAGCCTTTCATCATGCCGGCCGCGCCCTTGAGGATCTCGACCCGGTCATAGAACGCCATGTCGCTGGAAAAGCTGTTGGCCTGCACGTAGTTGCCGCCCACATCCAGCGGTACGCCGTCGTACTGGTACTGGCCGTCGAGGTTGAAACCGCGCGAGTAGAAGTACTTGCCGCCCATGGGCGAGTCGTAGGTGGTGATGCCGGGCGTCTTGTCCAGCACCTGCTCCAGGGTGTTGAGGTTCTGGTCGTCGAGCATCTTGCGGGTCATGACGGTGACCGACTGCGGCGTTTCCTTCAGGGTATGCACACCTTTGCCAATGGTCACGGCGCGCGCTGCGTACGAGTTGGTCCCCTCACTCGTGGCGTTCAGTGCATTGGCATTGATGTTCAGCGGTCCCAGCTCCATCGCCGAAGACGAACCCGATGCGCCATTGAGGATCACCGTGTGGCCGTCGATCTGGTAGGTCAGGCCGCTGTCACGCAGCAGCAGGCGCAGCGCCTGTTCCGGCTCCATGTTGCCGCGCACTGCCGGTGCGGTGGTGTTGCGCACGGTTTCCGGGCTGTACAGCAGCTGCAGGTCGGCCTGCTTGGCCAGTGTGTTGAGTGCCCCGACCAGCCCTTGAGAAGGGATATTCAGTTGCACGGGCTCGGCGTGGGCGCTCATCGAAGCTGCCAGCGCACAGGCCAGCAGCGACGGGGTGAGCAATGCCAGTGATTTGCTGCGAACCGCCCGGGCGAGCGGCGAAACCGTGGTAATCGACATGCGGATACTCAGTGTTGGCAGATTGACTAGTTATGAGATTTATTTGCATTTATGTGACGTACCGGCTCCCCAGAACCGGAAAGATCAATGTGAAAATTCTGTTAATTCTTCTTCCACCCGCTTGCCGTTGCGCAGACGCAGCAGGTGATCGGCCACGTCGAAGTAGCGGTCGTCGTGGCTGATGACGATGATGGTCTTGCCCAGGCGCTTCAGTTCCGGCAGCAGTTCGGTGTAGAAAATGCGGCGGAACGTCGGGTCCTGGTCGGCGGCCCATTCGTCGAATACCAGCACGGGGCGTTTCTCCAGCCAGGCGTTGACCAGTGCCAGGCGCTTGCGCTGGCCGGTGGACAGGTCGGTGGTGGTGAAGGCGCCGTCACGGATCTGCACCTTGTGCGCGATCTCCAGGCGTTGCAGGTACTTGCCGGCGTCCTCGGGCAGGGCCTGGGCGTCCTGCAGTAGGTCATCGAACAGGTAGTAGTCGGCAAACACAGTGGTGAACAGCTGGCGGTAGTCATCGCGGTTGGCTGCGGTGACCGGCTGGCCATCGAGCAGGATCTCCCCCTGCTGCGGCGCGTACAGGCCCAGCAGGAGCTTGATCAGGGTGGTCTTGCCGCAACCGTTCTCACCGACGATGAACAGGATGTCGCCCTGTTCGATGCGCAGGTTGACCGGCCCCAGCGCGAACGGCGACGCACCGGCGACTGGTGGGAAGGCAAAGCCGACGTCGCGCAGTTCGAGGCTGCGGATCTGCTGGTCCGGCACTTCGGCGGCTGCGAGCAGCAGGTGCGGCTCGGGCGAGGAGAACTGCTGCGACAGCTCGGCAATGCGGCGGAAGGCGATCTGCGCACGGCTGACGATCGGCAGGGTCGAGACCAGGTGCTCCAGCGGCCCTTTCATGTACAGCAGCACCAGCACGAAGCCGCTGGTGACCTTCGGGTCGCTGACCAACTGGGCCTGCTGCAGGGCCAGCACCAGGCCGATGACCACGAAGAACAGCATCGAGCCCAGGCTCTTGGCGATGACGAAGATGTTGATCGAGCGCACGTGGGTATCGCGGATGTAGTTCGCCGTGCGGCTGATGCGTTCGTTGAACATGCGCTGGCGGCGCGGCCGGCTGATGCGCAGTTCCTTGGCACCCGAAGCGACGCCATCGTAGTGCTTCTGCAGTTCGTCTTCGGCTTCGCGCGCCGCATTGAAACCGCGAATGCCGCGGATGCGTGCGATGTACTGCACGGCCGTGCCGATCAGCACGGCAAGCGCGGCGATCAGGAACATCGGCCAGGACAACTGCGCCAGGTAGCCGAGGCAGCCCAGGGTCACCGACAGCGAGATGGCCAGCGGCGCGAAGGCGAAGGCGAAGTCGCTGATGGTGTCGACGTCATGGGTCAGCACCGGGATCAGGCGGTGGCTGCGGTAGCGCTCGATCTGTTCGATCGGTGCGCTGAGCACCTTTTCGCCCAGGTCGCGGCGCAGGCCGGCAATGACGTGCTGGCCGACATAGTTGGTGCCGATGTCCGAGGCGATGGAGGAGGCCAGCGCCACCAGGCAGATGCCGGCGAACGCCAGCACCACGCCCCAGCTCAGGGCGCCGGGGGCATGCAGCAGGTTGTTGATGTTGGCCAGCAGCAAGGTGATGCAGAAGCCGCCGACGATGCCCAGCCCGACGGCAAAGGCGACGATCAGCCGGTAGGGTTTGAGCAAGCCGAGGAGTTCGCGAAGGGCGCCAGGGGTCGATTGGTTCATGCTGAGTTCCTGGTGGATGCGCGGATGCGCTTTGGGGCGCTGTGCGGGGCAGGCGCCGTGCGGGCCATTGCCCTGTGAGGAAGACGTTCGAGAAGTGTTCTTATTTAGGAAGCCCAGGCCGTGGGCCTGGGCAGGTGCAGCTGGGGGGCGCGCTTCAGAGCTCGCGGGCTACCCGGAAGCCCAGCCAGTCGCCGCGCACGTAGGGTTCGCGGTAGTTGCGGTTGCCGGAGCGGGAGAACACCGGCGCTTCGCTGTAGTCATTGCCACGGATGTGGTTGTACTCGCAGCTCGCTTCCATCCAGGCGCTGCCGTCGCTGGGGGCGCCGACGTAACTGTCATGCATGCAGTCGGCAACCCACTCGTAGACGTTGCCATGCATGTCGTACAGACCGAAGGCGTTGGCCGGGAAGCTGCCGGCAGGCGAGGTGTAGTTGTAGCCGTCGGCGGCGCCATAGGTGTTGGCATGCTTGGCGATGCTGTATTCCTTGCCTTCATCGAAGGGGAACGGGAACGGGCCGCTGGTGCCTGCGCGAGCACCGTATTCGCGCTCGGCTTCGCTGAGCATGCGGTAGTGCTTGCCGGTCTTCTTCGACAGCCAGGCGACGTAGGCCTTGACCTCGTCATAGCTGATGCACACCGCCGGCTGGTCGGGGCCTTGCGGGTAGCTGGGCTTGCCGTTGGTGCAACGCCGGCCCGGGCGGTCGTCGCCGTCGGGGAGGGTGACCTTGGCGTCGCGCTGCCAGGCCTCCAGCTGCTTGGCCTGCACCTGGAACTGGCTGATGGCGAAGGGCTTGGCGAAGGTCACGGTGTGCATCGGGCCTTCGTCGGGCTGGCGGCCGACTTCGTCATCGGGTACGCCCATGGTGAAGCTGCCGGCCGGCAGCACGACCATCTTAGGGCAATCCTTGCAGTCCTTGAACGTCTTGCCAGGTGCGTGCGCGTCGGCGGCGAAGGCCGGGGCGCTGGCGAGCAGGGCGGCCACCAGGGCCAGGGGCTTGAACATGTGCATGGCGGTTCTCTTGAAAGGCAAAAGGTCAGGCGAGTTGCGGGGCGAGGATGGCCATCACCCGGTCGATCTCGGCTTCGTCGTTGAGCAGGCTCGGGGCCAGGCGCACCACCGGGCCGACGTCACGGTCCACGGCGTCGCTGATTACCTTGTTGGCCATCAGGTGGCGGGCGACGGCGTCACACGCGCGACCCTCGACGCGGAAGAAGGTGAAGCCTGCGGACAGCTGGCTGCTGCGTGGCGTCACCAGCTGCACCTTGGCGTGCTCGGCGAGGCGCTGCTTGAGGTAGTCGTTGAGCTGGTGCACGCGGGCCTGGACATCGGCCTTGCCCAGTTGCAGGTGCAGTTCGAACGCCTTGCCCAGGGCCAGGCGATGGTCGAAGGCGTGGTAGCCACCGGGGGTCATCAAGGTGCCGAAGTTCTCGCCCTTGGTGAAGGTCGGCAGGCTGGGCACCAGGTACGGCTGCGGCTTTTCTTCGCGGGCGATGATCACGCCGGTGCCGCGTGGGCCGAACAGCCACTTGTGGGTGCCGGCGATGAAGTAGTCGCAGTTGAAGTCGGCGAAGGTCACGTCTTCGATGCCGAAGCCGTGCACGCCGTCGACCACGTAGATGATCCGGTCCTGCTCGTCGCGGCTCTGGTTGAGGGTTTTCACCAGTTCGCCGACTTCGCGGATCGGCAGCTTGACGCCACTGCCGGACTGCACCCAGGTCATGCCCAGCACGCGGGTTTCCGGGCGGATGGCCCGGCGAATATTGCCGAGCATTTCGTCCACCGAGGCCAGTTGCGGCTCCTTGAACAGCTTCACGCGGCGCACCTGGGTACCCATCAGTTGCTCGCGGTAGGCCAGGCGGGTGTTGGTGGAATAGTGCTCGTGGGCGCTGACCAGGATCTCCTTGCCCGGCGCCACCTGCAGGCCGCCGTAGATCATCGACAAACCTTCGGTGGTGCTGCCGGTCAGGGCCACCTGGCCTGGTTGCACGCCGAAGTAGCGACCGGCCCAGGCGCGCACGTCATTTTCATAGCCCCAGAGCTCTTCGCGGTCCCAGTCGACCATTTCGCCCGGGTTCTGGTCCAGCCGCGCACGGAAGCGGGCGATGGCCTCGCTGACCACGCGGGGGTGCGAGGCCAGCAGGAAATTGCAGAAGTGCAGGTAGGCCGGGTCCAGGTCGAACTGCTGGCGCAGGGCCTGCCATTTGTCCTGGCCGGTTTTTGCCGCAGGCGCGGCTGCCAGTGCGGTCTGGGCAAAGTTGCCGGTCAAGGGCAGGGCGGCGGCGAGCAGGCCGGCCTGCTTGAGAAAGCGGCGACGGTCGTTCATCAGCCACGCTCCGCTTGAGTGTTGGCAGCGGGCTTGGCCAGGCGCTGTACTTCTTCCCACACACGCAGGAAGTTGCCGCCCCACAGCTTGGCGATATCGGCATCGGAGTAGCCGCGCTGGATCAGTTCGGCGGTGACATTGCGCGACTCGCCGACATTCATCCAGCCAGTGACGCCGCCACCGTCGTTGAAGTCGGAGGCGATGCCGACATGATCGATGCCGATCTTGCGCACCGTGTAGTCGATGGCGTCGACCATGTCCTTGACCGTGGCGCGGGGCTCTTCGTCGAGGATGGCGTAGAGCGCGCTGGCGTATTCGCCGAACTTCTTCTCGGGCCAGATGGAAATGATCGCGTCACCCGGCATCAGGGCGTTGGCCAGGCCGTTCAGCGGCTGCAGGTCGAAGCGCTTGCGCAGGGCATTGAGCTTGTCCAGGGTGCCCTGGCTCAGGGGCTTGAGGTAGGCCGGGAAGCCCACCACCTGCACCACGCCACCGCTGTGCTTGATCGCTTGCAGCTCGTGGTCGCTGAGGTTGCGCGGGATGTCCACCAGCGCCCGCGGTGCGGAGTGGGAAGCGACCATCGGCGCGCGGCTCAGGCGGGCAACGTCTTCCAGGGCCAGGGTGGACATCTGCGACACGTCGATGATCACGCCAAGGTCGTTGAGCCGACCCACAGCCTGCTCACCCAGCGGCGACAGGCCACCGAGGGCATCGGGGGTGTCGTTGAGGAACGGCAGCGGACGCGAGGAGTCGGCCCAGGCGTTGTTGCCCACGTAGCTGAAGCCGAACATGCGCATGCCGCGTGCGGCCCAGGTGTCCAGGGCATCGAGGTCGTGGCCCAGCGGGTAGGCATTGAGCATGCTGAGGAAGATCGCGAACTTGCCTTCGCCATGCAGGCGGCGGAAGTCGGCGGGGGTGTAGGCGATGGCAACCTGGTTGGGGTAGTCGCGGACCATGCCGGTGAGGATCTTGTAGCGCATCTCCTGCTGTTGGCGCGCTTCGTCGACGAAGGCGGCGGTCGGGCGATGGGGGGCGTTCGGGCCATTCCAGATTTCCGGCCAGCCGAAGATCGTCAGCGCAGCGCCGGAAAGGCGACCGCGGCCGGCCTTGACCAGGTCGAACTGGCCGCTGCCATCCTTGTCGGCCTCCTTGCCTTCGGTGCCGAAGTTCAGCGGCACGGTGATGTGGCTGTCGAAGGAGATGATGCGCTCCTGGAGTTCTTCGGCATGTTTCATCACCTCACGCGGGTAACCGGCCGGCAGGTAGATGAAGAAGTACCAGGCCGCGGCGCCCGCAAGCGCGAGGATCAGCGCCAGGGCAGCGAGGTAGGGGGCCTTGCGCAAGCGTGTCGTGTTCATTGCCATCCCGTTGGTTGCAGGGTCGATGCGGTTGCGGCAGCCGCGATCACGGGGCTTGCCTGTCACGGAGGGACGAGAGCGACAGCGGGAAATTTAGCGACGTGCTGCCGGTAAATTTGCCGGGCGGCGTCTCGTTCTAGCTCGATAGGCGTGGCTGACACGGATACGGATGTGGTGATGAGGTTTTCCAGGCGTGGGTTCATGGTGGGGCTGGCAGTCGCCGGGGCGGCGGGTTCGGCAGCGTGGTATGCACGCCAGCCGCGTGACCATGATGAAAAGCTCAACAAAGATGAGGTCGAGACCCCCGGCGAAGCCACGGTAGAGGCCGCCGCAGGTATCGGCGTGCGCACTGCTGACAAGCTACGCGGCATCTGGGACCTGCGCTTTACGGGTACCGAGGCTGGCCTCGATGGCCTGCCTCTTGAGGGTGTGCAGATGCTCCTTGATGTCGGCCCGACCGGGCGCTCGCTGCGCGGTTTTGCTGACCTCGGTGAACGCCTGCGCGGCGCTGACGAACCGCGCTATCGGGTGCTGGGCGAGCTGGTGAGCGCTGATGCGGGCAAGGTCCGCTGGCGCCTGGTACCGGCGGATAGCTCGGCGCCCAGCCATGAACTGGAGGCCACCCTCGACGAGGTCTGGGCAAGTTGGGGCGAAGCGGGAGCCGGCACCCTGAGCGGGCGTATCCGCCGTATCGATCGGCCACTGCTGAGCACTGAACCGGACAACCATTTCGTCGCCAGCAAGCGTGCCTTCCCCGAAGCACGCCAGGTCACGCCGTTGGCGCCAGCGCTGTTGGCCTGGCTGGTATCGCCCGAGCACCGCCTGTTCCACCAGGTGTGGCACGCCACCCGAGACAAGTGGCATCGGCTCGACGAAGACAAGCGCGACGGCCTGCGCGGCGCCGGCTGGCAGCCCGGCCCGCGTGACGCCGAGCGAGGCGCGCGCGGGCGGCGCAAGCACCTCAACGGTTCGGGTGAAGACTTTTTCTTCATGCACCGGCACATGCTGGCGCACGCCCGCCAGCTGCAGCCCGACCTGCCGAACTGGACGAAGCTGCCGCTGCCGTCACCTTATGTCGAAAGCGACCGGCTGGGCTTCATCCGTTATCAGGAGAACCATGACGGCAATTCGGTGCCGCCGGCGTGGGTCGCAGCGGATGACGAGGAGCTGAGCCAGTGGCTGCATGGGGTCAAGGCGGCGGAGACTTTCTTCAGCAATTTTCAGGTCTGGGAATCGCAATACCAGGACCCGGATTACCTCAGCCGCCTGACCCTGGGGCAGTTCGGTTCGGAAGTGGAGATGAACATTCACGACTGGCTGCACATACGTTGGGCCACGGTCACCCGCGACCCGTCCAACGGCATGCCGGTGCTGGGTGACCGCGAGCAGACGGACTACGCGGCACGCTGGTTCCGTGAGGAAAGCGACTTCCTCGGCGACCCGTTCTCTTCCCATGTGAACCCGGTGTTCTGGCGTTTCCATGGCTGGATCGACGACCGCATCGAGGACTGGTACCGGGCCCACGAGCGCGCCCACCCGGGGGAAGTGCAGCGGCGTGAGGTCAATGGTGTGTCGTGGTTTGCGCCGGGGCGTTGGGTGCAGGTTGGCGACCCTTGGCTTGGGCCGATGACCCATGGGTGTGGGGGGATTTCAGATGCCGGGGGCGGGGCTGGGGAGATGGAGGTTGAGGCGATGAAGCTGGCGCTGCGTATTGCCTTCAGTGGTGAGCGCGATGTTGGCGACCTGCTGCGGCGGACGCCGCGCAGGCCTTGGTATGCGCGGCATATGAAGTTGCCGGAGGGGGTGTGATATGGCTTTTGCGCGGGAGAGTTGTGTAGTGGCTTACAGGTGTTCGCCACAACATTTTCAGCGCCTTTGAAATCGAGCGCCGCCC